>JACQEL010000094.1 GCA_016200595.1 Deltaproteobacteria bacterium | reverse complement strand
TTTCGGCAAAACATTCCTGTGTATCTTTGACGGACACTATCCACAGGAGGTTTTGCCGGCGTGAGTGCTCAGAAGGAAAAAAGAGACCGGTTGCTTGCCTTGGCTGCAGTACTAGCAGACGAGTTTGCCACGCGCGCAGCCGAACACGACCAGAACAACAGTTTCCCATTCGAGAATGTTGCGCGCCTGAAAGAGACTGGCTACACCGCGTTGGTGCTGCCTGAGGAATATGGCGGCTTAGGGGCCGATCTCGTCGATTTTTGCCTGTGCCAGGAGCGACTGGCGCAGGGGTGTGGGGCAACTGCCCTGGCGATCAATATGCACCTCTTCGGGCTCGGTTCGATGGTCGAACGGGGAGACCTCGCGCGACCACAGTCGCAGCAGTTCGCTCGAGCGGTGGGAAAAGATCAGCGCATCATTGGTGGTGGCATCACTGAGCCTGAGACCGGCGGCAACTGGGGCCTGTTCGTCTCACGAGCAGTGAAAGATGGAGACTCCTACGTACTCAACGGCCGCAAGGTATTCACCAGCTTAGCGCCAGTGATTGATCTCTTCATGGTGATGGTGACCGTCCAGGATCCCGATGTCGGCCTGCAGGGAGGCACCTTCCTCGTTCCGCGAGGGACGCCTGGTCTGGAGATTGTGGAGAACTGGAACGCAATGGGGATGCGCGCAACCGCCAGCCATGACTTAGTCATTACTGATTGCCGGGTCCCGCTCGATCATGCCGTGCGCCTGCGCCCAATTGGGCAGATTCTCCCTGAGGATGTCAGTCTATTTGCTTGGTTCTCGCTGAGCATCGCTGCGATCTATACCGGCGTTGCCATAGCCGCGCTCAACTTCGCTAAAGAGTTTGCTAATCGGCATCAGCCCTTGCCGCTGCCGCGGCCGATCAAATATCTCCCTGGAGTGCAGTTCACCGTCGCCGAGGCAGAAACTCTGCTTGCAGCCACGCGGGCCTATACTTTTGAAACAGCCAAAGCCTGGGTGAACCTCGAGGACTTTGCCGGTGAGGAAGGGCTGCGACGGGTGTGTATGCCCAAGTACTTCGCTACGAATAATGCCATCCGCATCGTTGACCTCGCTATGGAGGTCGTGGGCGCGGTCGGCATCTTTAAGAAGCATCCGCTGGAGCGTTACTACCGTGATGTCCGTGCCGGCACTAATCATCCATTCTCCAATGCGCGCGTGCGCGAACTCATTGGCAAGAATGCTCTCGGCATCCAGCTTCTCGAGATGCCACGGTGGTAAGTCCAGTCTCTCTAGGGACGAAAGATAATCCGCAAGGGCAGTCCTCATTCATGGGGGAAGACGTGTTGGAGGAAAGGGGACCGGTTGATGGAATCATATACACGCGTTGAGCCATTTTTTGCCTTGTTGGGTTTGGAGATTGAAGAGGTGAAAAAAGACTTCTGCCGTATACGCCTGCCGTTTCGGCCGCAGTTGCGCACCGCGGCAGAGGTGGTGCATGGCGGTGCCATCGCTTCGCTGATTGATAGTGCCGGCGTAGTGGCCGTATGGTCAAATGTCGACCCCAACGTCACTCGTGGAGCCACCATCGATTTAACGGTGAACTATATGGCCGCAGCCGAGAGAGTGGATCTTACCGCTGCAGCCCAGGTGATTCGCCGCGGTCGCAGCGTGGTATTCGTTGATGTGGACGTCACCTCTCCAACTGGTGAGCGTATTGCCAAGGGGCTGGTGACCTACAAATTGGGGTATGGACAACATAAGACTGAGTAATGAGTAACGAGTAATGAGGACCGAGTGAAAACACTGATGCACTGATTCACTGACTTAATGAGGTCTTCATCCAGTCCTCGTTACTATGAAAAGGCTGCCTTTCCTCTTTCTTGCTGCTGGCCTGATTTGCCTCTTCCTGTTGATTCACCGCATCGGCCTGTCCACCCTCCTCAATAATCTCAGGCAGCTCAGCTGGTGCGTCTTGCTGGTTATCGCCGCTGAGCTGATTGGAGATGTGGTAAACACCTATGGCTGGCGCTACCTCTTCCCGGCTGCAGAACGCAGGGTTCCTTTTTCAGCCCTGTATGGCATTCGCTTAGCTGGGGCAGCCGTGAACGCGGTGACGCCCACGGCGATGGTAGGCGGAGAGGGTCTCAAGGCGCTTTTCCTGGAAAAATACCTCCCGTTGTCCGATGGCTTCGCGTCGGTGATCTCAGCCAAACTCAGTCTGATGCTGGGACAGGCACTGTTTGTGCTCATCGGGTTGTTCGCGTTCCTAAACCGGCTTCTTCTTCCGCGGACGGTCAAGGTGGCTATAGTTGCCACTTTTCTCTTGTTAGTCCTGGGAAGTTTGTGGTTTTTACGCTTGCAACGAAAGGGCTTGTTTGCCTGGATGTTTGCTCTCGCCGAGCGCTTTGGGTTCCCCTCCGCAACGCTCGTCTGGTTGCGCGCGAAAACGGCAACGATCGATGAGAAACTCGTGAGTCTGCATACGACCCGCAGCTCGGATTTTGCCAAGTCCGTCCTCTTCCATTTCCTCGCTCAAGGGCTCGGTGCCGTACAAATCTTTCTCTTGCTTCGCTGGCTCGCGGTCCCCGCGGATTTCTTTACCTGCATTGCCATTGAATCTTTTTCTTTACTTATTGATGGCACTTTATTTTTCGTGCCTGGCCAAGTGGGGGTCCAGGAAGGCGGGAAGGTATTAATCTTTACCGCGCTCGGTTTCACCGCGTCCACCGGCCTCACCGTCGGCATCGCCTTACGTCTCAATCAACTCGGGTTGATCTTGCTCGGGCTGATGACTCTAGCGGTGCTCAATTGGCGAGCTCGGCTGGAAAAGCGCTCAACCTGGGCGCACCCTCACGACACACTCGAACACAAGCTACTCTAGAGGTCTTTCTCATGCCCAGGCTCTGCCTGGGAACGAGGTTGTCACAGTTCTGTAGGGGCGAAGCATTTGCCAAGCGAGTAGCTACTGGTCAGGCAACAGCATCGCAAATGCTTCGCCCCTACTCTTTTTTCAGGTGTACAAGTCGGTTATGGTCAGGCGGCTGCCTACGGTATAAGGCAGTGCTCAGGAGGGTACGATGAAACTATACGACTTCGCTCAAGCCCATAACCCACGCAAAGTTCGGGTTTACCTGGCGGAGAAGGGCATTCAGGTTCCCCTGCAGACAGTCGATCTCGGGAAAGGGGAACAACGTTCGCTGGAGTTCCTCAAAATCAATCCTCTCGGTGTGGTTCCAGTGCTAGAACTCGACGATGGCACCCGCATTCCAGAGTCGCTGGCAATCATCGAGTATTTCGAAGAGCTACATCCCAATCCACCTTTAATCGGTACGGACCCGGTTTCGCGGGCGCTGGTGCGCGGCTACGAGCGGCGCTGTGAGCAAGGCGTACTGGCGCAGGCCGCGACAATTTTTCAACACACCAGCCCATTCTTTGCTGGACGTGTGGACCAAACGCCCAAGGTAGCGGAGATCGCGCGTAAGAATCTCACTGCTCGTTTAGCCTGGCTAAATGACGAGTTAAAGGACCGCGAATGGGTGGCGGGCGAGCGGATCTCTATTGCCGACATCACCTTGCTGATTGGTGTTGGTTGGGCAAAGGTCGCAAAATACGAACTCGACCCAGCCTGGACCAATCTGAACCGCTGGTACGATGCCATGAAAGCGCGACCGAGCGCGCAGGCGTAAGACGCCACCTGGGAGCGCGGGCGTCCCGCCCGCTTTTTTCTTCGCTGCGGAAGAGCGAGGCAAGCTATATAGATGTTGGTATCAAGACTACATCCCCGCTGTCAGACGCATAGCCTGTTCTACCTTCGCCATTGTGGCAGCAGAAACTTGTCCCAGGCAGCGCAACAACCGAGACTTATCACTCACGCGGACTTGGTGGCACAGGGCAACCGAGTCACTCACCAACCCTCCGTCACCCGTGGACACGAGCACACAAAATGGAAAACGTGCCCATTGCAAATTAGTGGTAAACGGAACAACGATGACCGTGCGAAGAAAGGTGTTGAGCGGATCAGTTTGGAGAATAAGTACGGGGCGTGTGCCTGCCTGCTCGGAACCACGGACGGGATCAAGCGTAGCTAACCATGCCTCTCCGCGCTTCATAGTTGGTCTATCGCCTTCAGCATTTGCAGATATTCTGCCATTCCTTCTTCTGCCAGTGCAGTGTCTTCCGCCTCCAGTTGCTGGTACAATTGAGCAAGTGCTGGATCTTGTAAGGCCTGTTTCAGACGTTCTGTGTCTACATACTTACGCACGAGCTCAGTCACTACCTCGGTTTTATCGCGTCCCTGCTTAACGCAGACCGCTTCCAGCGCCAAATTCAGTTCATCGTCTAAGAAAAGCGAAAGAGTTTCCATAGGTGCCTCTTGTCATCACCTTTACCGCGTTCAACAACGTTCCGCCACTAAAGGAACTAAAAACAACCTTTGCCCTCTTTTTCCGACCACACCACTCGGCTATGGTCAGACATTGTGAGCCAGCGCGTCATTACTCTCCTCACCGACTTCGGTACTCAGGATGCCTTTGTGGGAATCATGAAAGGCGTGATCCTGAATATCAATCCAGCAGTTTCTCTTGTCGATTTATCACACGGTGTTCCCCCACAAGAGATTGTCGCAGGTGCCTTGATCTTGCATAGCGCGGCCGCGTTTTTCCCTCCTGGCACGATCCATGTTGCTGTAGTAGATCCAGGAGTCGGTAGTGTGCGGCGTGCCCTATTGATTGAGACGCGTGAGGCTTTCTTCATCGGGCCGGATAACGGGCTTCTCAGTCTGGCCGCGCCTGCCGAAACGGTCGTCCGTATCATCCAACTGACCAATGCCGAATATTTCTTGGAGAAACGCAGCTATACTTTTCATGGGCGAGACATATTTGCTCCGATCGCGGCCCACTTATCCCTCGGCCAGGCACCCGAGCGCTTTGGTCCTACAGTTCCCACAATGGCACGGCTGACCCTGCCAAGGGTTGAATATCACGAGACCGGACTCACCGGGCGCGTGATCTATATCGACCACTTTGGCAACTTGATCACCAATATTACCGAAGCCGACCTGCAGCCCTTTTCAAAGGAGAACCTTTTGGTTAGCATCAGCACTATGCGAATTCAGGGAGTTGTCGCCTCGTATGCTGCCGTTGAGACCGGCGCACCCGCTGCGCTTATTAACAGTTGGGGTATGCTGGAAATCGCCGTGCGGAACGGTTCTGCGGCTCACCGCTACGGAATTTCGACCGGCCATCCGGTCTATCTTACCTTCCTTAAATAAAGAACACTGCCATGTCGCTACCATTGACTGAGGACTCTTACCGCCTGAACGGATACCATTCTCCGCCCCGGGTCGAAGTTCCCACTAATCGTAAGCTTCCCGTGCTCCATATCGGTCTTTTTCTCGCCACCTTGGTGACGACCTCGATGGCCGGAGCTTTTCAACAGGGAGCCAATCCTCTCGATGACCCAGCCGCGCTCCTAGAGGGTTTGCCCTTTTCTCTGACCTTGATGTCGATTCTCTTATTCCATGAGATGGGCCATTATCTGCTAGCCCGTGTGCATGGTGTGTGGGCGAGTTTGCCCTATTTCATTCCCGGCCCGCCTCTCTTTGTCGGGACATTTGGCGCCTTCATCCGTATGAAATCTCCGCCGGCTA
>JACQEL010000714.1 GCA_016200595.1 Deltaproteobacteria bacterium | reverse complement strand
CTCGATTCTCCACACCCACAACCCCGTCTCCAATCCGATGGGCAAGGATTTCAAGTACGCGGAGGAGTTCAAGAAACTTGACGTGGAGGCCCTGAAGAAGGACGTCGAGCAGGTGATGACGACGTCGCAGGACTGGTGGCCGGCCGACTACGGCCACTACGGGCCGCTCTTTATCCGGATGACGTGGCATGCTGCAGGCACGTACCGCATCGCGGATGGCCGGGGTGGTGGCGGCAGCGGCATGCAGCGCTTTGCTCCCCTCGGCAGCTGGCCCGACAACGCGAACCTCGACAAGGCGCGCCGGTTGCTCTGGCCGATCAAGCAAAAGTACGGCCGGAAGATCTCCTGGGCCGACCTGATCATCTTCGCCGGCAACTGTGCTTATGAATCGATGGGCTTCAAGACGTTCGGCTTCGGCTTCGGGCGAGAGGACCTCTGGGAGCCCGACGAGATCTTCTGGGGCCCTGAGGATACGTGGCTTGGAGACGCGCGCCACGCTAGCGACGGGCAAATCCAGGGGCCTTTCGGCGCCGATCACATGGGCCTGATCTACGTGAACCCGCAGGGGCCGGGCTTCAACCCCGATCCGGCCCTTGCAGCAAAGTACATTCGAGAGACGTTCCGCCGCATGGCGATGAATGACGAGGAGACGGTTGCGCTCATCGTGGGCGGCCACACGGTCGGCAAGGCTCATGGTGCTGCCCCCGATACCCAGTACGTCGGTCCCGAACCGGAAGGCGCCAGCCTGGAGGAGCAAGGCCTCGGCTGGAAGAACCGCTTTGGCAGCGGCAAAGGCGCCGATACGATCACCAGCGGGCTGGAGGGCGCGTGGACCAACGAGCCGACGAAGTGGGACAACGGGTTTCTCGACAACCTCCATAAGTACGACTGGCAGCTGACGACGAGCCCCGGCGGTGCGAAGCAGTACGCCCCCACAAATCCCGAAGCCCAGGGCACCGTGCCGGATGCTCACGATCCGTCGAAGCGGCACGCCCCCATGATGCTCACGACGGACCTTTCGTTGAAGGTGGATCCTATCTACGCGCCGATTGCGAAGCGCTTCCACGAGAATCCGGACCAGCTCGCCGATGCGTTCGCTAAGGCGTGGTACAAGCTGTTGCACCGCGACATGGGCCCCCTCTCGCGCTACCTCGGCCCGTGGGTTCCGGAGCCGCAGCTGTGGCAGGACCCCGTCCCCGCGGTCGATCATGAACTGATCGGGGAGCAGGACATCGCCGGCCTCAAGGGCAAGCTCCTCGCATCAGGACTGTCTATTTCTCAGCTGGTCTCCACCGCCTGGGCGGCGGCGGCCAGCTTCCGCGGCACCGACAAGCGTGGCGGCGCCAACGGGGCACGGATCCGCCTCGCGCCACAGAAGGACTGGGAGGTCAACAACCCGCCCGAACTGGCGAAGGTGCTGCAGACACTGGAGCGGATGCAAACGGAATTCAACAGCTCGCAGTCCGGCGGGAAGAAAGTCTCGCTCGCCGACCTGATCGTCCTGGGTGGGTGCGCGGCCATCGAGCAAGCGGCGAAGAACGCCGGGTACAACATCACGGTCCCGTTCGCGCCGGGGCGCACGGACGCTTCGCAGGAGCAAACCGACGTGGAGTCGTTCGCCGTGCTCCAACCGACCTTCGACGGGTTCCGCAACTACGTCCACGCCGGAGAAGAGCTGCCGCCGGAGACGCTGTTGGTGGAGCGGGCATTCATGCTGAATTTGATTGCTCCCGAGATGACGGTGCTAGTCGGCGGCATGCGCGCCCTGAATGCTAACTCCGGGCAGTCCGGACACGGTGTCTTCACCAAGCGGCCTGGGACGTTGACCAATGATTTCTTCGTAAACCTGCTCGACATGAGCACGGAGTGGAAGCCATCCGGCTCGACTCAGGACGTGTACGAGGGTCGCGACCGCGCCACGGGCGAGCTCAAGTGGACCGGCACCGCCGTCGACCTCGTCTTCGGCTACAACTCCCAGCTCCGAGCCGTCGCCGAGGTTTACGCACAAGAGGACTCGAAGGAGAAGTTCGTGCGTGACTTCGTGGCTGCGTGGGACAAGGTCATGAACAACGATCGCTTCGACCTTGAGCGACAGGGCGTGAGCGTGGGGGCGCGAGGGGCCGCGGCCGGCGCTTAGGTTCGTTACCAATACCCTTACAGCAAGCGCGGGCTACCCTCTGCGGTTCGCCCGCGCTTTGCTGTTGACGGGGGTGTGTACCGAGTCACCAGGCCATGAGCACATTGTGATGGAGAGGCGCCGGCCTGGCCCACAGACGTCGCGGTCGTCCAGAGTACATGGTGATACGCGTCTAACTGGGAAAACGCTCGCCATCGTAGGCCTTCTGTGAGGATAGGAGGTTCAAACGCTATTTGAGCGCCGCCCCTTCCGGAGCACAACCCCCGAAAACACCCTGGGGGCATGCCAACATCGCCCGCCAGCAGCAGCTGTTTGCCGCCACGCCTCGCAGCAAGGCGTGGCGCGGCGTGGCGCGGCCTGGACAGGCGGCGCAGGATGGGTGAGGGAAGAGCGTCAGGGGTTTCCGGGCGCCAGGGCCTCGGGACGGTCCGTTGGGGAAAGCCCGGTGGGGGTGTCTTTCCGGTGGCGCTGCTTGACATTTTCCATCGTGCATGAGCGGCAGTTTGACTACGCAAGCTGAGCGCTTGACACCGACAGCAGGAGTCCCGTCCTTCACGAGCGCCCGCGCTTCCTGCTCTAACTGCCGCGGTCGAAGGCCACGCCCCTGCTGCAGGGTTGGTAAATGGCATCGGAGGAATGGTGCGATGAAGCGGCCGGAAGAAGTCACACTCAGTCGCGAAGAAGGCGAAGCGCTCATTGAGCGGATTGAGCGCAATGCGTTGAGCGCCGTGCAGTATGTCCGTTTCCCTTTATCCCCTGAGGCACGTGCGGCATTTCGGGACGAGCAACAAGACGCAACGGTTGTCATCGACCACCCGAATTATCAGGCGCGGGCACGGCTTTCTCCAGAGGTGCGGCGAACTCTGGCTGCGGAAGTATAGGGAGAAAAAAGTCGCGCGAGGTATTTCCATGTCCGGCATTCAGAAGCGTGCAACCCAGCAATTAGCCACGGTCTATAAAGCGCTGCAGGGCGATCATTCTCACCCGAGCGCGGGTGAGATCTATCAACGAGTGCGCCAGACACTTCCCCGCCTTAGTTTGGGGACGGTGTATCGAAACTTGCAGCGGCTGGTAGAAGAGAGAAAAATTCGCATGTTGTTGCTGGGAGAGCGGGTGGCGCGCTATGATCCCGTGCTCGCCGCTCATGACCATTTCATTTGCCAGCAGTGTGGCCGAGTGGAGGATCTGCTTCTGGAGCAGGGGCACCAGGTCAATTTGCAACCACTCATAGAGAGAGGCTTTACCGTACTCACCCATAGTTTGGCGATCCACGGCCTGTGTCAACAGTGTGGGCAAGTGCAGGGGAGGAAGAATCGGACAAAACGGGCACAAGGCAGCAGCATGCCCAAGGCAGGGACCGCTGAGCTGCGGGAAAGGAGGAAGAGCATGGGATATGAAGCGTGAAGCCTTCCAGCTTCGGAGGGATCGCCGGGCTATGGAATGGTAGGTAGGGGAGACTGCTATCTTTACAGGTTCAGGGGGAGGAGATTACCGTGGACGTAAACGATATCCTGCAAGCACTCTTTCGCTGGATTCATTTGATCGCAGGGATTACATGGATCGGCCTTTTGTATTTTCTCAACCTCATCAACGCGCATGTGACGGCTGCGCTTCAACCGCCGACGCGGAGAGAAGTGGTTCCGCAGCTGCTACCACGGGTTCTGTTCTGGTTCCGCTGGGGCGCGATGTATACCTTCATTACTGGCCTGCTGCTGATCATTTGGAAGTATTTCATTTTGGGCAGCGGGTTTGGGGGGGACGCTGGTCTGTTTGGATCGGACGCGGGCTGGTGGATTTCGTTGGGCGCACTCTTCGGCACCATTATGTGGTTCAACGTGTGGTTCATCATCTGGCCAGCACAGCAAAAGCTCATCACCTGGGTCAAAGAGGGCCAGACGCCACCTGAACAACCACAAGTCGCAAAGACTGCGCTCTATGCGTCACGCACTAATGTGTTCCTTTCAGTGCCGATGCTCTTCGGCATGCTCGCCGGCGCGGGCCACTATCCGACGATTTCCTTCTTCCCGTGGTTCCTGATTGTGATCGCGCTCGGTGCCGGGCTGGCGTACTACATCCTCTTTACCTACGCACCGACCGTGGCGAAGGAATGGCCGTAAGTAGGCGTGAGGCTGCAGGCTGCAGGGGGAGTGGCTCTAAAGCCTGTAGCCTTTGGCCTGTAGCCTTAACGGCCGAGGATCGGCGGGTGTTGGGCAAGGTGCTGACCTTTTATTTTTGGCTGCTGTTTGCGTTGCGGGAAGCAAAGCTGAGTCTGAAGCGGGTCAAGGCGCTGGTGTTTGGCGAGAAGCCCAAGAAGCCCAAGCCTCCCTCATCGGGTGGGACGCCCAGCGGAGGGAGTGCAGGCGAGAGCGAAGCACAGACCAGGGCCTCACAAGGAGGGCCAGCTTCTGCTCCCACGTCGCCGCCCGAGAAGAAACCGCCTCCGCCTGGGCATGGGCGGTACGGGGCCGACGTGTATCGGGCGGCGCAGACGGTGGCGTACCGCCATGAGGAGCTGGCAGTGGGCCAGCGGTGTCCGGCGTGTGGGCGGGGGCGGTTGTATCGCTTACCGCCCGGGGTTGAGATGCGGTTGGACGGTGCGGCGCTGCTCGCGGCGGTGCGCTCTGAGGTGGAGAAGTTTCGGTGTTCCGCCTGCGGGCAAATCTTCCCCGCGCCCTTGCCCATCGCAGCGGGTTCAGAGAAATACACTGCCCGGGCGCGGCGCGCCTCCTGCCGGATACAGAGGCCGCGCTGAAACATCGCAGCGGGTTCAGAGAAATACACTGCCCGGGCGCGGGCGGTGCAGGAACATCGGCAGGAGGTCTTTGCCAATCCTGGGGCATGGCTGCCCTGGACCTATCCGGCGGCGGTGGTGCCCTCGTAAGGAAGAGGCCGCCAGAGCGGTGCAAGCTGCGCCCGGTCGGGGTTCCCATTCCAGAGGAGAATGCTCAACTCCCGTGCCGAGAGGATCACGCTGGGAGTGGTGGCAGTGGGCCACCACTGAAACCGGCCCTGCGAGAGGCGTTTGGTGCACAGCCAAAAGCCTTGGCCATCATAGGCCAGGAGTTTGAGCGTCGTGCCGGCGCGATTGCGAAAGACGCAGACGGCGCCGCCTAGCGGATTGTCCCCCAGCGTCTGCCGACACAGGGCCGCGAGGCTATCGATCCCCTTCCGGAAATCGACGGGGTGCACGGCCACAAAGATGCGACTCTGGGGCGTGAGTTGGAGCATCAGCGGGCGTCCAGGAAGGTCTGGAGCAACGGGGCCAGCGCGGGCGAGGAGTCACTATACGTGATGCGCAAGCGCATGCCGTCGGGCCGCTGGACTTCCACTTCCGTGGCGGGGGTACGCCAGGCAGCCGCGACTTCCACAAACTGCGGGGGATATGGGGGTGGAGTCAGGACGGGGGCGCTGCGCGTTGTGTCTCGGCGCCGTTTGAGCGCCTGGGGAGTGAGCCCCAAGTGCTTGGCGACCCGCACGCAGGGCAAGACCTGAGCGAGCGTGACCGCCTGGGCCCACAGGGCCTGCGGGATCCGCCCGTGCGGCGTTGTTCGGCGCTGCCGCCAGTGGGCAAATTGCTGCGCGAGGTGGCGCAGGTGCTCTTCAGCCTGGATAGAGGGCAATCGCGTCATAGGAATCTTCTTTCCTGTGTGAGAGGGTCATGTGGCAGGAAGGTAAGCGCATTCTTATGCCCGTGTCACGCACGCTCCCCGGAACCACACGATCTTCTCAATTCCCAGTCCATGCTTTTTCCCTTAACCAGAGACAACAAGGTTGACGAGGAGCATTCTCTACGTCAGGGTAGAGAGCGGATGACAGAAAAATTTGCTCTCACTATCGTTGGCAGCGGTATCGTGGGGCTGGCGACTGCCCTGGAGGCCGTGCAGCGTTATCCACACCTCAAGTTGCTGATCCTGGAAAAAGAGGACCGACTTGCCGCCCATCAAACCGGCCATAACAGTGGCGTGATTCACTCGGGAATCTACTACAAGCCAGGATCACTTAAGGCCCAGACCTGTGTATCCGGCGCGACCGCCTTAACTGCATTCTGTGAGCAGCACGGCATTCCCTATGAGCGCTGCGGGAAAGTCGTAGTGGCCACAGCAGCAGAGGAACTGCCCCGACTGGAAGAACTCTTCCGCCGGGGCACGGCCAACGGGGTTGCCGGGTTGGAAATGATTGGCCCCGAACGGTTGCGGGAAATCGAGCCCTACGCTACCGGCATCAAGGCCCTGCACGTTCCTACCACCGGCATTATCGACTTTTCCCGTGTCGCGCAGACCTATGCCCGGCTTGTACAGGAACACGGAGGAGAGATCAAAACCAGTCACTCCGTGCAAAAGATCGTCCATACGGACGGCGGGCTCGTATTGGAGACCTCCCGAGGAGCCGTGCACAGTAAGTTTCTGATCAACTGTGCGGGCCTCTTTTCCGACCGTCTCGCGCGCATGGCCGGCGCCAACCCAGACTTACAGATCGTGCCCTTTCGCGGGGAATACTACACGATCGCTCCCCAACGGCGCAGTCTGGTCAAGAACCTCATCTACCCTGTCCCTGACCCAGCCTTGCCGTTCCTTGGTGTCCATTTTACCCGAACCATTGATGGCCTGGTCGAAGCCGGACCGAATGCCGTCCTGGCCTTCGCCCGTGAAGGGTATCACAAAACTGACCTCGATCTGCACGACCTGAGAGAAACGCTAACCTTTCCGGGATTTTGGACTATGGCGGGGAAATATTGGCAAACCGGCATCGGCGAAATGTACCGCTCTTTGAGCAAACGGGCTTTCTTGAAGGCGCTCCAACGACTTCTCCCTCAACTTGCCCTTGAAGACTTGCAGCCAGGAGGAAGCGGGGTGCGAGCGCAAGCTATCGCCACGAGTGGGGCGCTGGTGGACGATTTCATGATTTCAGTCACGACCAACGCCCTCCATGTCCTCAATGCTCCCTCTCCTGGGGCCACGGCTTCGTTAGCCATCGGCCGTGTGATTGTCGAAAAAGCCCAACAAGCGTTCTCGTTATAAATGTAACAGAAAGAGTTCCTCCGGGTTGATAAAGGATTGTCAAAAAAAAAGAAAATCGCTAATATGTCGGCCTGTTGGAGGAGCCGATGGCGATTACCATCAGAAAAGCTGCCCGTCTGGAAAAACTTCCGCCCTACCTCTTTGCCGAAATAGATAAGAAAAAACGCGAAGTTGCCGCTCGTGGGATCGATATCATTAGCCTCGGTATCGGCGATCCCGACTTGCCGACTGCTCCACATATCATCAAGGCGTTACAAGAGGCAGCCGCACAGCCGGTCAATCATCGGTATCCAGACTACGAGGGCCTTTTTACTTTTCGCCAGGCGGCGACCAACTGGTACAAAAGTCGTTTCAACGTCACGCTCGACCCGGAAAAAGAGGCGGTCTCGCTTATTGGTTCCAAAGAGGGCATTGCGCATATTCCTCTCGCTTTCGTGAACCCAGGGGACGTCGTCTTGGTCCCTGACCCCGGTTATCCGGTGTACAACATTGGCACTATTTTCAGCGGCGGAGAGCCTTATTTCATGCCGCTGCGCAAAGAAAACGGCTTCCTACCTGATCTCAAAGCGATCCCTGAAGCTGTGGCTAAGCGAGCCGCACTCATGTGGATCGGCTATCCTAATAACCCTACCTCTGCAGTCGCACCGAAAGAATTCTTCGCCGAGGTTGCCCGCTTTGCCGAAAAGCACGATATCATCGTCTGTCACGACAACGCCTACTCTGAGGTCTATTACGAGGGTAAAAAGACTTCGAGCTTCCTCGAAGTTGCCGGTGCCAAGGAAGTCGGCGTCGAATTTCACTCTCTGTCTAAGACCTACAATATGACAGGTTGGCGTATAGGATTTGCGGTGGGTAACGCGGCCTTGATCGATGGTCTTGGTAAGATCAAGACGAACGTTGATTCCGGTGTGTTCCAGGCGGTCCAAGAGGCGGGCATCGCCGCGCTCGCGGGGGATCAAGGCGTGGTGGAAGAGATGCGCCGTATTTGTCAGGAACGACGTGATATCCTCGTGCGCGGCCTGAATGCTATTGGCCTAGCGTGTACACCACCGCAAGCCACTTTCTATGTTTGGGCTGAGGTGCCGAAGGGATACACCTCCGCAAATTTGACGAGCAAGATTCTTGACGACACTGGAGTGGTGGTGACGCCAGGCAATGGCTTTGGTGCATCCGGTGAGGGTTATATCCGGTTTAGCTTAACCGTGGATACAAACCGTCTACGGGAAGCAGTGGTGCGCTTGCAGAATTTGCGTCTGTGAGGTTTCTGCCGTCCTCGACGACGGGTGCACCTCTAGCTTAGCCGAATACCCTCTTATCCAGATCTTCTCTCAGTGTGAGAGAGGGAGCCTGAGCCCTAGGAACCGGGTGAATCGCTAGGGTTTACACTGGCGACCGGCTCTGCGGGACGCGAAAGGGAGATGTTTCACCGAGTCTTTATCGGCATAGGTTCGAATCTGGGCAATCGTCGAGCTCAGTACCAAAAGGCATTAGCGCGGATCGCCGCATTGCCCAAGACTCGTATTGTCAAAACCTCTTCTTTATACGAGAGCGAGCCTCTCGGTGAGGCGAAAAATTGGTACGTCAATGGCGTGATTGAGATCGAGACCGCTTTCTCTCCCCCGCAATTGCTGCATCGCCTGCAGGAGATCGAGTTGGCCTTGGGCCGGAAGCGAACTGCCGATACGAAGAAGTGGTCCTCGCGCAAGATCGATCTCGACATCCTGTTGTTCGACAATCAAACTGTAGATTCGCGCACGTTAAAGGTCCCACATCCAGAGCTGCACAATCGTCGTTTCGTCCTCTTGCCACTCTGTGAGCTAGCGCCGCACCTGACTCATCCGCGCTTGGGCGTGACGATTACCGACTTGTTGGTCTCCTTAAAAGACGGGAAACGCGTAATGTTGTTACCACCCCATGCTTAATCCCTAGCTGGTAATGAACTCAGTTCAGTAGGGATGAAAAGGAAGGTTTCATGAAGATTTTTATCGATACCGCGAATATTACCGAGATTCGCGAAGCGCAGTCCTGGGGGATTATTGACGGCGTGACGACCAACCCTTCGCTCGTGGCGAAGTCAGGGCGCTCGCTGGAGTCGGTGATTAAGGAAATTTGCACGATCGTGGACGGCCCGATCAGTGCTGAGGTAGTGAGTGTGGATGCGCCAGGCATGGTCGAGGAAGGCGAGCAGTTGGCAGCCATCCATCCTAACGTGGTCGTCAAGGTTCCGATGATCCCTGCAGGCTTGCAAGCAACCAAAATCCTCAGCGGTCGGGGAATTCCAGTCAACGTCACGCTCATCTTCTCACCGGCTCAAGCCTTGCTGGCGGCTAAAGCAGGCGCTACTTATGCCAGCCCTTTTGTTGGCCGGCTCGATGATATCGCCGAAGATGGGATGGGATTGATTGCACAAATCGTGCGTATTTATAAAAATTATGACTTTCCTACGCAAGTCTTGGTCGCTAGCGTACGCACCCCTATCCATTTCGTCCGCGCCGCGGAATTAGGCGCACATGTAGCAACCTGCCCCTCTAGCGTGCTGCAACAAATCATGAAGCACCCGCTCACTGATATAGGGCTCGAACGGTTCCTCGCCGACTACCATAAGGCGACGCAGCACTAGCGGTCACAATCATAAGTGCCCTCCCTCCTCCGTCCGGCCTTAAAAGACCGGCCTACCGTCCCATGCCGCTCCGCGGCACCCGCCAGCACGGCGTGCTGGCCTGAGGGTAGCCGGGGGTTTCAACCCTCGGCTTTCAGCCCAGAGTTCGGAAAAAATGGCTTAAGTTGGGATTGGTGGAAGTAGATGCGCCCCTACAATCCTTCTTCCCTTAAGCTGGTCTGCACTTGTTCCCCTCGCTCTCTCAGGGTAGTGAGTTTTTCTTGAAAAGCCGTGGGATCGCCGTTCTGCACCCGGAGTTGGTCGATTTCCTTTAAAAGCTCGGCATACGTATCGAGGAAACGGGTGAACGCCTGCAGTGACTGTCGCCCGGCATAGCGCGAACTCACAATGCGCACGAAGTCACGTGCCCGTTCCAGCGGATAGGAAAACTCCTCCATCGTATTCGACGTGATCGTCTGGTGATCCTCTAGCAAGGCGCTCATCTTTTTCGACATGGAGAGCAATAAATCGATGTGCGTGCGCATCAATTTGCCATATTTGAGCCAATAGCAACCACTCAGCCCTAGTAGGAACAGCAGCAGCGGCACAATATAATACCACTCTCCTTTTCGCCGGGCTTGACGATTGGGAGAAAGGGGGCCTAACATACGCGTGGGGTGTAGAGTAGGACTGCGACGTCCCGTGTGGCTAAGCCCCTGCGGAATCGCACCGAACAGGGAGTAGTGTTTCATGCGTCAACTTCCTCCGGTCTATTTTGAGCGGCTCCTCGAAAGCTCCCTTGATATCGTGATCGCCGTTGATGCTGAAGGACAGGTCGTGTTCTACAACGACGGCGCATACCAGACCTTAGGTTATACTCCGACCGAAATACGTGGGAAGCAGGTGACGACGGTCTATCTCAGCCTGGACGAAGCACGTAAAGTGAAGGCGGCGATGCGTAGCGGGGAGTTCGGGGAGAAGGGCAAGATCAAGAATTTTGAAACCGTGCTGGTAGCAAAAAGTGGAGAGCAGATTCCCGCCGCAATCTCCGGCTCGATTATCTACGACGAGACCGGAGCAGAAATCGGTTCAATCGGCTTTCTGAAAGACCTGCGCGAGATCCGCCGCCGCGATCAACTAGCCACCTTAGGCGAACTTGCGGTAGGTCTCGCCCATCGGATTAACAACCCCCTAGAGGTTGTCCTCAATAATCTCGACCTCCTTGCCGGGCACATCTCACGAGTAATCCCCGACGAAGAGTACGTAGTTGAGGAAGAACGTATCGAGTCGATCCAACGCGAGTTGGCCAAGATCCGTGGCATTGTCAGCCGCATTGACGAGCTAGCGCACGGCGCCCAGTATGGCACGACTGAATACCTCCACGGGTCGCGCATGGCCGATCTCGGGCAAGAAGAGGACGCTCCTCTGCAGTCTAAAGACGCCCATCCGCTGGTCCGAGCTCTCGCGGGGCTCACTATCCTGGTGGTCGATGATGATTTGGGGGTCTGTTACTCGTTGCGCGATCTGTTGCGGGAAGAAGGGTGCGTAGTCGAAGTCGCGACTAACGGCCTCGACGCCCTCAAGATCTTGGGTCGCCAGAAGGTTGATCTGGTGTTGAGTGATGTCGTGATGCCCGATCTTGACGGGTACGATTTGTATATGGAAGTCCGTGAACGCTACCGCCAGACGCCTATCGGCTTGATGACGGCATATTTCTACGATAAAGATCACGTCATCAAGCGCAGCCGACGTGAGGGGTTGCAAGAAGT
>JACQEL010000038.1 GCA_016200595.1 Deltaproteobacteria bacterium | reverse complement strand
GTTGCTTCCCTATCTGCGCTGCATCGCTCAGGAAGGCGTGCAAGGGGCACTACAACACAATGTGGCGCTGCGAGGGAGTCGGCAAGAGTGAAGAGTGAAGAGTGAAATATGAAGAGTGAAGAATGGGAGCACAGCATGAAGTGTTTTCACTCATTACTCATTACTCATCACTCATTACTCATTACTTGCTTCGTAGCTGAGAACTGAAAGCTGAGTGCTAGTATTTATGCCGTGGATCGACGACTACCGGAGAAAACTGCTGAATGCACCTGAGGCGGTTCGCTTCATCAAGAGTGGGGACCGTGTGTTTACCAGCGGCAACGCTGCCACACCGCGCCCACTCCTGCGTGCCTTGATCGAGCGCAAGCACGATTTGGCAGCGGTTGAGCTCGTCCACTTGCTGCTCATCGGCAATGAGTTCTCCTTACCTGGTCTGGAAGGCCATTTTCGCCATAACGCGCTTTTTGTTGGCCCTGGAGATCGGCAAGCCGTCAACGCTGGTCAGGCTGATTACACTCCCATCTTTCTCTCGGAAATCCCCACCTTGTTTTCCTCTGGTGTTCTTCCGCTGGATGTCGCCCTCCTGCAGGTTTCCTCGCCGGACGAGCACGGTTTCATGAGCTTAGGCATCGAAGTGTTGGCCTCCAAAGCCGCCGCCGAGACTGCGCGCACCGTGATTGTCCAGGTCAATCGCCAGATGCCGCGGGTGCTGGGAGATTCCTTTCTCCATGTTTCCCGCGTACAGGCGGTGGTGGAGAGTGACGAGCCCCTGCCGGAACTGGAGAGTGGAGGCTTCGGCAAGGTCGAGCAACAGATCGGGCAGCATATCGCTGACTTGATACCAGATGGCGCCACTTTGCAGATGGGCATCGGCACGATCCCCGACGCCGTCCTGGCCAGTTTAACGGGTAAACGCGATCTCGGCGTGCATACCGAAATGATCTCCGACGGTGTGATGCAAGCCATGGAAGCCGGCATCTTTACGGGCGCGCGCAAAACTCTGCATCCCGGGAAAGCGCTGGCTACTTTAATCCTTGGTTCTCGCACCCTCTACCGTTTCGTCGATAACAACCCCGCCTTTGAGCTGCACCCTTCGACCTACACGAATGACCCGTTTATTATTGCTCAAAACGATAATCTGATTGCTATCAACTCTGCGCTGGAAGTCGATCTCACTGGCCAAGTGTGTGCCGACTCGATCGGCACGACGATCTACTCCGGTTTTGGCGGGCAGCTCGATTTCATTCGTGGCGCGGCGCGCTCCCGCGGCGGCAAACCGATCATTGCGCTGCCGGCTACAGCGCGGGACGGCGAGATGTCACGCATTGTTCCTCTGCTGAAACCGGGCGCCGGGGTGGTGACCACCCGCGGGGACGTGCATTACGTAGTAACCGAATTTGGCGTGGCACAGCTCTACGGCAAAACTCTGCGCCAGCGCGCCCAAGCGTTGATCGGTATTGCCCACCCCAAGTTTCGCGAACCCTTGGAGCGGGCGGCAAGAGAACGAAAACTGCTACAGTAGTACACTTTCACATGAAAGAAGGAGAAAACCTATGTTTATGACCGAAGTCTTGGGGCGCTGCAGCATGCTGGAACAACGGGTGGCTGATATTTACAGCCAGTTTGCCGGAAGTTTGAATGACGATAAGGAACTTGAAAGCTACTGGCTTGGCATGGCTGAAGAAGAGAAGCACCATGGCAAAATCCTCGCGGCCGAGAAAGCCGCCTTAGAGGTCGATTCGGACACCGGCTACTTCATGCCCGAGTTTTCCGCCAAGCTGGTCGAGATGGACACAATGCTGAAGCGCGTCGAAGAAAAGGCCAGACTCGGCGTGACCAAAGACGAAGCGTTTGCCTTGGCCCTCGAAATGGAACAGTCAGAGTTGAATACTATCTACCGCGATCTGGTGTTGATGGGCCGAGCGGCAGTTAAGTTGATGGCGCGACACATGGATCAGTCGCTGTCTCTCCCTAAGCACCAGCAAGGCTTGGTCGAGGGGATCAAGCGCTTTGTCCCGACAAGTCCCACACGTCAGCAAGCCGAAGCCTGGGCGGCCCAGCACCATATGGGTCAGGAACCAAGACGGTAAACTCTGTTTGGCGTGCCTGTGCCTTCATGCCAGAAGAAGAATGAGAGGATTTACTATGAAAGCACGAGATGTCATGAACCGCCGCGTGACCGCAGCGACGCCTCACGCCATTGGTCGCGATCTGGCGCTGCAGTTGCTGTCGGGCATGTACAGCGGACTCCCGGTCGTTGATGCTCAGGGTACGGTTATAGGAGTAGTCACGGAGTTCGATCTACTCAATGCGGTACGAGAAGGCAAAGACCTGCAAACAGTCAAAGCCGCAGAGATTATGGGGCGGCCAGCGGTCTGTGTTGAGGAGGACGAGACCATCGACGCGGTGATCGCCAAGATGACCACCCATCATATTATCCGCGTCCCAGTAGTGCGAGGAGGAAAACTGGTGGGAGTAATTGCCCGCGCTGATATCCTCAGCCGTATGATCGAGCCCGAATTCGTCACCATCTTTGGCGGACAATAACAGCAGCCATGTCCGAGCCTATGCAGATGGATGCGCTCCTACCTCAGGAGATCGCCAGGCGCGCCGAAGAGCTTGGCGCTCGCAAGTGCCGCTTACCGTTCTGGCCACTCTTGACCTTGGCTATCCTGGCGGGAGCTTTTATTGCCCTGGGAGCGATCTTTTCCACCACCGTGAGTGCTGGCACTGCCGCCGTGCTCCCCTTTGGTCTCATTCGCGTTTTAAGCGGTTTGGCATTCTGCTTAGGTCTGGTGCTCGTCGTCGTTGGTGGAGCCGAGTTGTTTACGGGGAATGCGTTGATCAGCATGGCCTGGGCGAGTGGCACGGTATCTACCCCTCAGGTCCTCCGCAACTGGAGCATCGTGTACACGGGCAATCTCATCGGCGCCGTAGCCACCGCCATCTTTCTCTACCTCTCACAGCAATATACTTTTGGTGGAGGCGCGGTCGGTCTGGCCGCCCTGGAGATTGCTCGCGCTAAGACCAGTCTGGGATTCGTCCAAGCGGTGGCGCTGGGGATTCTCTGTAATGCCTTAGTCTGTCTGGCCGTGTGGCT
>JACQEL010000713.1 GCA_016200595.1 Deltaproteobacteria bacterium | reverse complement strand
CTCTTGACGAGATCGAGCGTGGTGAACGCATCGACATCTCGCGCATCTACCTCTACGCCATCCGTCGGAAGATGGAACGCGACATTACCAGTGGCCGCACCTTCACTTCGCTTGCCGACAAGTTGTACTTCTTATGCGAGCTCTCCTGGGCCATGCTATCCCAGGGTAAAACGACACTGAACTACCAGGAATTTCCCGCGGAAATCAGCCGCGTCTTTGGCCCGCGTCTGAAAGGCCCAACTGACCGAGACTACTTTCAATTTGACATGATGGGCCAGAACATGCTGATCCGTAAGGACGGCGACTACTCGCCGGCTCATCGCTCTTTACTCGAATTTTGCGCTGCCTATAAAATCGCCGCAGAAATTGGCCTCTTGGCCAACGATTTTACGTCTGTCGCTGGTGACCAGTCCGGCGTCGACCGGAGCGCAACGCCGGAGGATCGGACCTGGAGTCAACACTTCCTTACGGCGGGCAGTCATCTGCATCCACTCGGCCGCTTCCTCCCCGAACCACCGGAGAACCTCAAGAAAACCCTGGGCTCGCGCCCCCTCACTCCGGCCATGCGCGATCTACTGATTCCGATGCTCGACCGCAACTCTGCAGTGGCTACCTTGAAAGCGCTTATCCAACGCTCGTCGCAAGATGAGGACCCAGCTGCTGCGGTCATCTCTGGCAATGCTCTCACCCTGCTCATCGGGCTCGATAGCGAGGCCGTAAGAGGTACTCGCTTTTCAGGTGCGCGCTTCGCGGACCTCTCCCTCACCGGTGTCGATTTCTCTGGTGTCGATTTCTCCAGCGCCGTGTTCGAACGCTGTACCCTGGAACGAATTGTGTTCTCACGGGCCAATATGAAAGATACTAGCTGGCGAAACTGCACGGTATCTGCGGCTAACCTCCGAGCCGCTGATCTATGCGGCGCGAAGTTCCTCGACACTCAGTACCACCTCTCGCCGATTTTCCCAAAGGTCGGCCTCAATGCCGATGGAATTTTTGCCTCTGCCATAGAGGATGAAGTCGCACTCTGGAACGTTCACTCCAGCAAGAGAACTGCACTTTGCTCAGCCAAGTACTGCCGTTCCCTGGTATTCGTCGGTCGGTCATTACTCGCCACGTTGGAGTTCGGCGGAGGCTTCCAATTCTGGGACGTTGCGAATCCGGCCAAAACGGCCGCGTTCACATGGCCAACTGCACTCGCAGACAGGAAATTTCGCAACCTTGCTCCAATCGGAGATTCCCATCGTGTGTGGTTGCTCGCCTACGAATCGCTCCTCGCCGTTGACCTCGATACTGGCATAACCTTAGCCGAGTTCGAGACGGGTTTGGATCTACAGAAAGAAGTTACTGTGGCACCCGATGGTGTCCATGTCGCGATCGCCGGAACCAATATTGAGTTCTGGGTGAACGCCAACGGGTATACCTATGACCCGAACGAATCTGACCGCAAGAAACGGCAGATCTCCCTGCTTGCCTTCTCCCCGTCCGGCCTCTACTTGGCTGCTACCACCGAGAGAAACTACGCGGAAAACTCCGATTCCTCCGTAAAGCTCTACATCATAAATACTGAAACCCGCAGCGTGAGCCCCTGGACTTCTCCAGAATGTCGGGCAATCGGATTCGTTTCCGACACTCTCCTCGTCTGCTTCACAACCTCAGCAACGCTTCTCCTGCTCGATATGGTCACAAGGAAACAGGTTTTACGTCTGGAAACCAACTCTGGATATGTACCATACCCCGCTTTCAACTCGTCCAGAACGGCGCTGATTTACAGCGACTCGTCGGGGGTCGTGCGAATCGTTGATACGCGGCCCTTCGTCTCGAAGAACTCCAAAGCCGAGCCTTTGTTTCCGACTGACCCTGGCGTGAGTCTCGACGGTGTCACTCTCGAGGAAGAAACCTGGCCCGACTGGTGGCGCACTGCCGACGTGCGGCCCACAGTGCCGGAGAATCATGTCCCCAACCCGCGCTTTGGCGCATCTATCTACTCACTTCTCATCGATACCCGTTGCGAGGGATTGCAGTTGACAGGCGTTTCCGGACTGGACGAGAAGGTCCGTAATGGTTTCATTGCGCGCGGGGCTGTCTACCAACCTGGAGTTATCGAGCGTCTAAAAACATGGATAGCGAGATAAGGGTGGATCGTGACCCACTCTACATTATTAGACAAGCCAGCCTCCCGTCTCATTCCCATGTCCATTCAGCGATCTCCGCCGATGCTGCCCAATCAACAGGATAGACGCCTCGTTTGACCCACCGCTGAAACGACGAATACGGCCAGTCTTTTGCTGCTTGAACGTAGCCATGTTTCACAGGGTTGTAGTGAATGTAATCCAGGTGTCGCTGAAAATCCCGCTCGTCCCGAATCACATGCTCCCAGTAGCGGCGCTGCCAAATGCCGCGCTCTCCTTTGCGTTGACGGCTTGGTGAGATGGATTCTCCAGGCTCAAGGCGAGCGGAGAACCGCGCCTTGAGCAAGCGCCAGCGGAGCGGGAAGTCATCATCGTCTGGCGGTAGCCGCCACAAACAATGCAAATGATCGGGGAGGACGACAATAGCATCCAGGAAGAAGGGATGATCGCGACGTATCTGACGGAACGCTGCGCGCAAATCAGCAACGTGCCGCACCAGGAGATCGTTGCCATGCCTTGAAGCGAGATTCACCGTGAAGAAATACCACCCGCCAGCAAGGCGGATACGTCTGTACGTTCGCATAGCCACAATGGGGCCGGGATTCAGCGTTGCCTTATCCCAGCCTACGGCCTTTCCAGCAGTAGCGGTAGGCTGGGATGAAGCGCAGCAAATCCCAGCCATTTCCCCTACACAATCAACCCCTATTATCAACGTCAGGAAAATGCTGGGTTTCGCAGAGCTCAACCCAGCCTACGGCCCTCAAAGAAACGGTGTTCAAGACACTCCGACGGAACCGCAGATTCTGGGCTTGTACGGAGCTTGGCATTCGATTTCGCGGCCGTGCCAGCCCAGCGGCGGCGCCGGGAAGAGCGTGTCGAGCGGCATCACGGACCGCTGCGTCGATGACGCGAATGCCGTCGAGAGCGCCGCTCATGACATTCCTCTTCTGTTCGATGAAAGAATACGCCCCACTGGTGATGTCCGTGCTCGCGTGTCTTCAATCCTGGCAATTTTGCTCGATCCCGTCCGCCACCCGCTGCCCGCCATCGCTCTTGACAGGCCCGGCAAGGGCAATATCATATGCACCCAGCGTCATAAGTGTATACACTTAGAGACGAAGTGATCCAGACGCGCGCGGATACAGGGAGGGGTGGAGTAGAACGCATCATGAATCGTAACAAAGGCAAGCCACAGACAAGCGGAAGACGAGCCAGCACTGTTGGTGACATTCACGCGACTCTTCGTCAGCTGATTCTCGAAGGGGCCTTGCAGCCAGGGACGGTGCTCTCCCAAATACAGCTTGGGAAGCAACTCGGGGTGGGGCGCACGCCGTTGCGCGAAGCGTTGCGGATGCTGCAACAGGAGGGATTAATCGTCGCCGAGCGCAACAAACGACCGCAGGTCGTGAGCTTCGATCCGGAGGTCATTGAGGCAGTTTTTGCCGAAACCATTCTGCTCTCGGCGCTCGCGACAGCGGTATCGGTACCGCGCTTGCTGGCAGCGGACCTCACCACGCTTGAACGCTCGCTCGCGCGCATGCATCAAGCGAGCGAACGCAAAGATGTGGAGGCGTGGGAGGACGCCCATACCGCCTTTCATCGTGGGATGATCGCCGGTGCTGGCGATTCGCTCCTCCGCCGTGTCAATCGATTGGCCGACGATAATCGGTTTTACCTGCGGTTTCTGATGACGAGCGAACCCGTGCCATGGTCGGCTATCGACGAGGAACATGGCGCGATGTTAAGTGCCTGCCGCGCCGATGATGGGGAGTTAGCAGCCAAGCTCCTCGCGCGTCACCTGGCGAGCGGTGCTCTCGCATTGCTGGCGCACGCCATACCGGAACGGGAGCCGCGGTTGGTACGCGCGGCGATGCGCATGGTTCTGCCAAAGCTTGAGCTGATTACGCGCAAACGAGTCTCGGGTGGAGCGAACGAGGCGAGCGTGAGAGCCGTATCGTGACATTTGCAGACGTTTGGGGGAGGCAACACCTATGAAAGCGTCATTCTTTTGCACAAACAGTTACGCCTCGCCGGAGCCGTTCAGGCATGCCGGATGGCCCGTCCCGCCGGGGCTGTACCGCTCCGAGGTTGGTAAACGCTCGGTGGAGGTCGCGCTGGAGCAGGCCAAGCAAGCCGACGAGTGGGGCTTCGATTGGGTCAGCTGCTCGGAGCATCACTACACCCCGTTGCTGCAAACTCCGAATGCCGCTGTCTTTGCCGCGGCGTTAAGCCAGGTGGTGCGCCGGGCACGGATCGCAGTGCTCGGGCCGCTGGTGTCGATGAACAACCCGGTGCGGATTGCTGAGGAATTGGCGATGCTTGATCAATTGAGCGGTGGGCGGCTCGTGGTGTTGTTCTTACGTGGCACACCCAATGAGTGCCTCGCTTACGGCACCAATCCGGACGAAACGCTGGCGCGGACCCAGGAAGCTAGTATCCTGATCACCCGGGCATTAACCGAGCCTCAGCCAGTCGGGTGGGTGGGTCGGTTTTACCGGTTCCCAACCGTCGCGGTGTGGCCAGGCCCGATCCAGCGGCCGCACCCGCCGATGTACTATTCGGGCAACAGTATCGAGTCG
>JACQEL010000712.1 GCA_016200595.1 Deltaproteobacteria bacterium | reverse complement strand
GAACCTGAAAATGGGAGACCTGTGGGGCAGTGCGGTCATGGTGACCACCTCGCGTGGCGGCAACAATGCCCTGCCTATTGCCGAGTATGTCTTGTCCACTATCTTGCTCTTTGCCAAATCCCTGCCCCAGGCTTTTCGCGATCAAGGCCACCGCGCGTTTGACCGTCGCGCCTATCAGCCCGTGCTGGTGCAAGGCAAGACGCTGGGTATCGTTGGCCTGGGCGGAATTGGCAGCGACGTCGCGCGACTCGCTCGGGCCGTTGGCATGCGGGTGCTGGCGACACGGCGCTCAGTGTCGGTGGCGCAGCAACACACGCAAGGGGTTGATGAGCTATTGCCGCCCTCGGCCCTCTCCGCCCTGTTGGCCCAGAGTGATTTTGTCGCCCTGTGTGCGCAGTGGACGCCGGAGACCGACAAACTGATCGGCGCCGCCGAACTGCGTCGCATGAAAGCGACGGCATATCTCATCAATGTTGCCCGTGGAGAGTTGATTGACCAACCCGCGTTGATCATGGCACTCCGCGAAGGGTGGATCGCCGGCGCGGCGCTCGACGTCTACGACGGAGAATTCGCCGGTCCTCCGCCAGAGGAGCTGTGGCAGTTCCCGAACGTTCTCATTACGCCTCACACTTCTGGCGGTACCGATGTGTCTTTGGCAAAGGGGCTTGAGGTGTTTTGCGAGAATCTCCGCCGTTATCTCACCGGCCAAGCGCTGCTCAACGTCATTGACTGGCAACGGGGATATTGAGGTGGCGCTACCACTCCGCAAAGGTGTGTAGCGTCAGTTTCGTAGGGTGGGTCATGACCCACCCTCCCCAGCTTCAACCCTCGTCCCGTTCGCCCTGAGCTTGTCGAAGGGTGGACGGCAGATTTACTGCGCTCTCTCAACCAAGTTGCCATCAAGTGATATGCACCCGATACAGTGGTCCATCTCGACACCGGGCAGCTTTACGGGCATGATCCTTCTTTTATGACCTGACTCTCGCAGTTTTGCCGAACACGCTTCATACCAGGCCAGCAAGGATATCCACGACCGCTACACCCCTCACTCACCTAGAGGTTCTCTATGGCACCCCCACTTTCCAGATCGGAACCGGACCATCAGATGGTGATAGCGGCAGAGCCTATTACGCCTGCCTACCGCGGCTATGTGCTCGGGCTGCTGATGGTCATCAATGTCTTCAACTACCTCGACCGCCAGATTCTCTCGATCCTCCTGGAGCCCATTAAGCGGGATCTTAAGCTTTCCGATACCGCCCTGGGGTTTCTTACAGGTATCGCCTTTGCCCTCTTCTACACCTTTGCTGGTATTCCCATCGCCCGCTGGGCGGACAAGGGAGTACGGCGGACGATCATGACGCTCGGGCTGACCGTGTGGAGTGGGATGACCGCCTTGACGGGGTTGGCGCAGACCTTTACGCAGCTCGCCCTCGCCCGGATCGGTGTTGGCATCGGTGAGGCCGCCTGTACCCCACCGGCGCACTCACTACTGTCTGATTATTTTCCCCCTGAACGCCGCGGCACCGCGCTCTCGATCTTGGCACTGGGCGTGCCCTTCGGGATTATGATTGGCTATCTCGCCGGCGGCTGGGTCAATCAATATTTTGGCTGGCGTAAGGCGTTCTTCGTGGTGGGCCTGCCTGGTCTTGTGCTCGCTCTCATCCTGCGCCTCACCTTGCGAGAACCGCCGCGCGGTCATGCGGAGGGATTACCTACCAGCGGACGGTCAACCGCAGCGGAACCCCTCGGCGAGGTACTCCGTTTCCTGTGGAAACTGCGCTCTTTCCGCCATCTGGCCCTCGGCGCAGCCTTGTACGCGTTCTGTGGCTATGGTTCCCTCGCCTTCGTCCCGGCCTTTATGATGCGCGTGCACGGTATGACGAACACTGCGGAACTCGGCCTCTGGCTAGGACTGATTTCCGGCATCTTCTTGGGGATCGGCACGTTTTTCGGTGGTGTCCTGAGTGACCGCTTGGCCGCGCGGACGAAGGACATGCGCTGGTACCTGTGGCTCTCCGCCGGCGCGATGCTCCTGAGCCTCCCGTTCACCTGTCTGCTCTATCTGTGGCCTGAGGGACGCATGGCTTTGATACTGAGTATTCCCGGCTCAATTCTCAGTCCGATGTGGCTGGGCCCGACCGGCGCCATGACGCAGGGGCTCGTAAAACTGCGCATGCGGGCAACTGCAGCCGCTGTTTTGCTGTTCGTTATCAATCTGATCGGCCTGGGCTTAGGCCCGCAAACGGTCGGGCTGGTGAGCGACCTTCTGACCCCAGCCTACGGAAAAGAGGCGGTCCGGTATGCGCTGCTTTGGGTCGTGGTCGTTGGCAATGTGTGGGGGGTGATCCACTACTTCCTGGCGGCGCGCACGCTGCGCGAGGATCTCGCAGCGAAGGAGCGCTGAGTGGAGGTTCCTGAGGGTGCATATCAGAATTCTGGCACGGCCCGCGACAGGCTCTGTTCGTGCTTCGACAGGCTCAGCACGAACGGCAAATCTTCAACGCATTCACCCCCAGCTCCGTTCGCCCTGAGCGTGTCGAAGGGTGAACGGCGGGGTTTTCGCTAGCTCTGACTGCATTACCCGACAATTGTTATGCACCCGATTCCTGAGAAACCTTGCAACCAGAGATGGCGGATGATAAGGGCAACAGAGGCTGTTGTCCGGAGCATATACGACCGCCGCTGCGCATAGCGCGAACACCTGAGTGCTGCTGCCAGCGGTCGTTGTTCTTTTCGTCTGCAGAGAAATAACACGTATTCAGCCATGGAGGCCTTATGGAGCGACCGTTCGATCCCATTCTTGTCGAAGTAATCAGAAACCAAATTGCCGCGATCACCGAGGAGATGACGCTTACGGTCTACCGCACCGGTCGCTCAGGCATGTGCAAAGTTGGCGATTTTGCCACCGCCGTCTGTGATCGCCAAGGGCGTCTCGTCGGTGAGGGTGGCTCTCCCTATCAGATGTGTGTCTTTATCGACACCATGGAGAACGTGCTGGCGAAACATGGGGGTGCACTCAACCCTGGCGACATCATCCTCGCTAACGATCCCTACTGCGGCATTTCTCATATGCCGGATATCACCTTGATTGCGCCCGCCTTCTGGCACGGACAACTCGCGGGCTTTCTCATCTCCTACTCGCACCATACTGATATCGGCGGCCGCTTCGCCGGGGGAATCTCCAGCCTCTGTCAATCAAGCTTTGAGGAAGGCGTCCGCATTCCGATGCTGAAGCTGTACGATGCGGGCAAACGGAACGACACGCTGCTCGAGTTGATCGTGGCCAACGTCCGTACGCCCGAAGAATGGGAGGGGGACGTCGATGCAAAAGTCGCCAGTTGCTGGAAAGGCCAGGAACAGCTCACCAAGCTGCTCGACAAGTATGGCATGGAGAAATTTGAGGCGACCTGCGACTACCTGGTGGATTACGCCGAGCGCGTCACCCGGGCGGCAATTCGGCAAATCCCGTCGGGTGAATATCGGGAAGAGATGCTGTTCGAGGATGAGAACGAGGTGACGGGCGGTCCAGTCCCGCTGCAAGTGGTAGTCCGCATAGAGGACGGTCATGCCACCGTCGATTTGTCGGCCTGCCCACCGCAGGTCAACGCGTCCATCAACGCGCCGCTGGTCTCGACCAAAGCGGTGACCCGCGCGCCGTTCAAAGCGCTCGCGCCGAGCGACGCGCTGACCAATATCGGCTTCGCCCGCGCGATCGATGTCATCGTGCCGCCGGGGACGCTATTGAATCCCCGCTATCCTGCCGCGGTCGGGGGGCGGGCTTCGCTGATGATGACCCTGAGCAACATGGTTTTTCGCGCCATTGCCAAGGCCTTGCCGGGAAGGTTGGGTGGGGTCGGGGAAGGCGCCGACATGCTCCACTTCAATTGCCACAGCGAGGGCAGGTATATCTCCTTTATGGATGTGTTCTTCGGGGGTTGGGGTGGCCGGCCGCACGTGGATGGCGTCGATGGAGCGTCACCAATGGTGATGGGAGGCGGGTACGGTTCGATGCCGGCGGAGCTGCTGGAACGTGAGTATCCGGTCATCATCGAGGGGTTTGGCTTCGTGCCTGACACCGAAGGGGCGGGCCGGCATCGCGGGTCGGTGTCGGTCTATCGCGAGTGGCGTTTTCGCCAACCGGCCGAGGTGTTGCTGCGCACAGTGGGGTTGCGTGGCGCTGAAGGCCTGGACGGAGGTGGACGCGGGGGTGATGCAGTGAACATTCATCGGTCTGGAGAGCGTGAAACCATACTGCCCGCTCAGGCACATGTGCATCTCCATGTACGGCCGGGCGATTATGTCTACCATAAAGTGCATGGGTCCGGAGGGTATGGCGAACCCTACGAGCGTGACCCCGAATTGGTTGTGCTCGATGTGGCCGAGGGCAAAATCTCAGTGGCACGGGCGCGCGAGATCTACGGCGTTGTGATCGATCCGCAGCACTTGACCCTCGACCGCGAAGGGACGCTCGCCCTCAGGCGAGGGCTGAAGAATACCCTGGTCGCGGCGGCGGATTAGTCAACCGTGCTGAAACTAAGGGAACAGAGCGCTTCGCCAGGGGAATGGAAAAAGAGACAGGTAGTGAGGCTCTTCGATCACGCTTGTCTCCTTCAGCAGAGCTCTGCCAGTAAGGGGTAGAAGCTCCAATCTCCTCTTTTCGCTTCTCTCGTGGTGAGGAGACGGTAGAGCAGCGGAGCACTGAGGAAAGAAGAGAGGGCGACTCGTATTATGAATGCGCGCGGTGACGGTCCAGCTTCCAGTGAGAGGCCACCCCTTCATGCTCGCGGGCTATGGGGCCGGCTCCGCACCCTGTTTCTGGGCAAAGCCAAAGATCCCCTGGCCCCGGACGTCTTCCACCGGGTATCCCTGGTCGCTTTCCTGGCGTGGGTCGGACTGGGGTCTGACGGGCTCTCCTCCTCCTG
>JACQEL010000740.1 GCA_016200595.1 Deltaproteobacteria bacterium | reverse complement strand
TACGTGGTCGAGGCAATCCCGCGGCGAGCCGAGCATCCTTATGGGCGCAAAGTGTTTTTCTTTGACCAGCAGACCTTCGCCCCGCTCTATGTGTTGATCTATGATCGCGAGGGCAAACTTTGGCGGACGAATTTCTTTAGCTATGCGCAGCCCAATGCCTACCCTGGCGCGGCAGAGGTCCGGGTGCCCATCCTCATTGGCCGCTCGTGGATCGACCTCACCATTGACCGAGCGGCCGTCGATCTGGTGACCGATGCCGTGTACAACAAACCCCTGCCGCCGGAATATTTTACCCGGGCCAACATGCTAGCTAAAGGCAAATGAGGTATGGTTCTCTCCATTGACCTTACCCTAGCCAAAAGATAGGACAAGGGAATTCGCTGACAATCACTAATGATCAGCACCAGCGCGCGCCGCAGAGCCCGCGCACGGAGGAGGAACCTCATGAGTGCACCAGTGTATATCTTGGGTGGATGCCAAACTGACTTCGCCCGCAATTGGCTGAAAGAAGGCAAAGACATCGTTACTATGCTGCAAGAAGCGGTATCAGGCGGTCTTACTGCGACCGGCATTGAGGCGCACGAAGTTGAGGTGGCGCACGTCGGCAACTTTGCAGCTGAACTGTACTGTAAACAGGGGCATCTCGGTGGATTTCTGGCCGAGATCGATCCCGCTTTCTCCGGTATCCCCACTTCGCGTCATGAAGCGGCGTGTGCTTCGGGCAGCGTCGCCATGATGATGGCCGCAGCCGAAATTGAGGCGGGTCGTTACGATCTTGCCTTGATAGTTGGGGTAGAGCAGATGAAGACCGTCGATCCGGCGACCGGCGGTGACTTTCTCGGCACCGCGGCCTGGTACGAAAAAGAAGCCAAAGGGGTCGAGTTTCCTTTTCCCAAGCTGTTCGGCCGGCTTGGGGATGAGTACGAGAAACGGTTTGGGCTGAAAGAAGAACATCTCGCTCGCATTGCCGAGATCAATTTCTCTAATGCGCGGCGCAACCCGCAGGCGCAGACGAGGGGATGGTTTACCGACGAAACGCAAAATCTCTCTTCAGGAAAGTATGCGAACCCGGTGGCTGGTCGGCTGCGGGTGCGTGATTGCTCTCAGGTCACTGATGGGGCAACCTCGCTCTTGTTAGCTTCTGATACATTCGCTCGCCAGTATGCCGCCCGTCGCGGGCTGACAGTGGAACAATTGCCGCGCATTTTGGGTTGGGGACATCGCACCGCGCCGATGAAGTTCGATACGAAGATGGCCGAAAGTAAGAATAGTCCCTATATCCTTCCCCATACTCGCCAGGCGATTGTCGATACCTTTCGGCGCGCCGCACTGCCGGATGTCTGGAGCGTCCAGGGCATTGAAACGCATGATTGCTTCACAACTTCCGAATACATGGCAATCGACCATTTCGGCCTGACGAAACCGGGGGAGTCCTGGAAGGTGATCGAAGAAGGAGTAATCGAGTTCGGCGGTAAGTTACCGATTAACGCCAGTGGCGGGCTCATCGGCTGCGGACATCCAGTTGGCGCCACCGGGACGCGTCAGGCCTTGGATGCCTTCAAGCAGGTGACTGGCCAAGCGGGTGAGTACCAGATCGAGGGGACCAAGAAGATTGCTACCCTCAACATTGGCGGCTCGGGAACCACCACCGTGGCGATGGTGATTGGGGTGTAAACAGGTCCCCTCTCCCACGAGGGGAGAGGGGACTTTTAGCCCAGAGTTCGGGAACAATGGCTTAAGTTGGGATTGGTGGAAGAAAAAAGCGCTCCTTTTCCCCGATGCCCAAACTGTCGTGTCGTCAGCCTGCACAGCGGAAGAGGGGCAAGTAATGTCACAACGGCGGTTTGTGCGTACCCTCATCTTGCTAGGGGTTTTCACTGTCTGCCTGAGCAGCGTCACTGCCCGGGCCTTCGACCTTTATCTTTCCCCCCGTTTGGGAATTTCGCTGACAACATTACAGAGCTCGTTGAGGCAAGTCGGCGGCTCGCTCGTGTTTACGCCCCGTCCCGGTAGCCAACACGGCACGCAGGAAGCGCGACTCCCGGACGACGCTGGCATCGTCCAGGTCGGCGGAGATAAAGAGAACCTCACAACTGTCGTGTTATGGCTGCCAGTTGGTGCGACCGGTAAGCTGGCCGGAGCCAAAGCCCAGTCTTACCTCGACGCATTTGTGCGACTCTTTGCCCCTGAGAGTGAAGTGGTCTTGCGGTGGATTCCTCAGGTGCTCGAACGAGCGGTTGCTGACTCTGGAGGTGGACCTCATCTCGAATCGCAATTGCTTGACAAGCATCAGTTTAAGACCATGTACGTTCCTACTCTCTCACCGCCGATGTTGTCACTGACAGTGGTCACGGCGGTGGGTCAAGCACCCAGCCTTGAATAGTGCCCCATCTCGCCGGGGGATCAATCCCCCGGCTACAGTCAACCGCCCCGCTGGGGCTGGATGAGAAGCCGGCTTGCGCCGGCGTCAAGCTGGTCGCCGGACGCTCAAGCGTTGGGCAAGAATGGCATCTGCGCAATTATCAACAGGGTCATGGAGGGTCGGGCTACTCTCATCACGCCAGCTCAAGCTGGCTTAAGCCCCCGGAGGGGGCGCTCGCTGGTAGCCGGGTGATTTATGACACTGTTGAAAAACTCTCTTTTCTGTCACTTACGCCCGGAGCTGAAGCCCTCTGGGAGCCCGGTTTACCGGGCGTCGTGAGGGTAGCCCGATGCTTTAGCGTCGGGC
>JACQEL010000710.1 GCA_016200595.1 Deltaproteobacteria bacterium | reverse complement strand
CGGCGATCAACCAACGCATTCCCGACTTTGTGATGCGGTACGAGATCGATCCGGTCCGTCAAGCCATTGCTGAGTCCTGGCCCAGACACATGGATGATAGCGCCGCTCGCCAGGAATGGGGGTGGCAGCCAGGATACGATCTGGAGGCAATGGTTGACGATATGTTGGAAAAACTCTCGCAGAAGAGCGCGTGAGAAGGTAACACACCATGTCGCTGCAAAAAATAGCGGGCCAGCTCGTCAATCATGTTGCCGAGCTGCAAGCCAAAGGCACGGCAAAAGGGACAGAAAAGATCGTTACTGGCATCAAGGCAGCGGAAGCTGGGTTCAGTGAACGATATTACCTGGAAGGATATGGGGATCGTGCCTTTTTACGGATGAACTCCAATTCGTATTTAGGCCTGTCTTTACATCGGCAACTGATTGTAACGGAAGCACAGGCCGCGGAACAATTCGGGACTGGGCCTGGGGCAGTGCGGTTTATCAGCGGGACGTACCGACCGCACATTGAATTAGAAAAAGCCCTGGCCTCGTTTCATGGCAGAGAGAGGGCCATGGTCATGAGCGCCGCCTACGCCACTGTGGTAGGGGTGTTGCCGCAATTGGTGACAAGCGCCACCTTGGTCATCAGCGATGCCTTGAATCATAACAGCATCATTACCGCGATCCGGTTATCTCAGCCGGCTGACAAAGCGGTGTATGCACATGTAGATATGCAGGCGCTGGAAAAGATTCTCGACACCCACAAAGGTCAGGTCAAACGAGTCTGTGTGGTGACCGACGGCGTTTTCAGTATGCGCGGTGATCACGCCCCATTGGGTGAAATCGCCGCCATCTGTAAACGACACGAAGCGGATTACGAAGAAGGCATCATCACGATCGTGGACGATTCTCATGGGGTCGGCGCGTTGGGGCGCACCGGCCGCGGTACGGAAGAATACACCTATGCCCAAGCTGACATCTTAATCGCCACCTTAGGCAAGGCCTTAGGGGTGAACGGCGGTTACGTGGTGTCCAGCGCGCCGATCATCGATTACCTGAGAGAAACGGCACCCTTGTATATCTATTCCAATCCCATCACCCCGGCGGAGGCTGCCGCCGCGGTCACCTCTCTTCAGATCCTGGACAGTGCCGAAGGGAGAGAATTACTAGCGCAGGTGCGCAGACTCGGAAAACAATTAAGAACCGCCCTGCAAAACCTGGGGTACGAAACAATCATGGGCGAGCATCCCATCGTCCCGCTCCTGATCCGTGACACGGAGAAGACTTCGGCGCTCGTTAAGTATTTATTTGACCACAATATCCTGGTCACCGGCCTCAATTATCCGGTCGTCCCGAAAGGGGATGAAGAGATCAGGTTACAGGTCTCCGCGACTCAGACAGAGAAGGACATCGACTATTTGATAGAGAAGTTGAAAAACTTTAACGTGTAACGGGCAATACGGCCTGTGCACGCATTTACATCTGAGGCGGTCGTTGTGCCAAAGTGACCGCACTGAATTGCCCCAGAGCTAACGAAAGTCACCGCATGAGAGGGAGTTGTCTGTAGGGGGACATGGTATTGTACGTATTCTTGACCCCCCAGTTAGACCCCTCACTCAAGCGATCAAAGGGTGGCGAAATCCACCGCCCCGAGCCGATGCGTCGCCCAACAACCTAAGAAAAACCTCAAGCCCTGACTGAAAATTCGTGCGATTGACCACTCGTCAGTCGGGAGCTAGCATTCCAGTCGGTGAAAAGGGGGTGTTTTAATTCCCTATTCCCCTTACCACCCCAGCCCGACTCGAGAGCCGGTACGTATGCACTTCAAACGAATCGATCAGCTGCGAGGGTTCGCCGCGCTCGCCGTCGTGCTCTGTCACGCGGCGGTGTCGGCCGAGACCGTCGTCGTCGATCCTGCCCATCAATCATGGCACTGGGCGTCGTCCCTCCTGGGGTGGGGCTATCTCGGCGTACCGCTGTTCTTCGTGATCAGTGGCCTCTGTATTCACCTGCCCACCGCCAGCGCCCTGGCGGCGGGTCGATTGACTCGGCCTGATTGGCAGCGGTTCTTCCAGCGGCGCTTTTGGCGGCTCTATCCCGCCTACCTCGCAGCCCTGGTGTTGGCAGGCGGTCTCCTGCTCGTGACCCGGGGCGAATTACCGGCGGGCTGGCACGGGGTGCTGGCTCAGGTTTTCCTGGTCCACACGTTCTACCCCACGACCTTCGACGGCCTGAACCCGCCGGCCTGGACGCTGGCGGTGGAGACGCAACTCTATCTCGCGTACCCGCTCGTCTGGGCTCTCTTCGCGCGCCTCGGGGGCTGGCGCGGGCTCGGCGTCGTGCTGATGGTGACCATGCTCTTTCGTACCAGCCTGAACTTCGGCTGGGTCCCCGCACAGTTCGGCGGCGTGGAGTGGGAGATTTTCCTGGCGCGCTGGTTCGAATGGGCCTTGGGTGCCTTGGTGGCGCTCTGGGCGGTCGGCATCGTGACGATGCCGCGTCTGGCACGGGCTCCCGGGATCGCCGCGCTGGTGCTGGCGCTGGCGGTTCGCGCCGAGTGGGAGATGTGGCGGACCGGATGGTACACCTTCAAAGAGCCGCTCTATGGGGTCGCCTTCGCGCTCGTGGTGTTGGTGACCCTGGATCGCGAGCGCGCCGGCAAGCCGACCGCGGGCACCGCGCTCGGCCGTCGCCTCGCCGACGTCGGAGTCTACTCGTACAGTCTCTATCTCCTGCACCGCCCGATCCAGTTTGCCTTCGAGCCGTTGGCGAGGCGGTTGGCGGCCGCGGGGTTCCTCGGCCTCCAGCCGCTCACGGCGAGTCTGCTGCTCATGACCGCGACCACGCCGTTGGTGCTGATGGCAGCGCGCGTCTTCTATCGCTACTGCGAGGCACCGTGCGTGGAGATCGCCCGGCGGGTCGGGCACGTGCCGCAGCCGGGTTTTGTCAGGATCCGCGCCAGTTGGGGAAGAAACTAGGGTCAGGTCTTGCAATCATGTATTGTAACTTTACAAAATGTCAGGGGCAAGTTCTCAGCATGACAATATGACCTTCACTACCTTCGATTACCAACTGACCACTGCGACGGTCTCAATGCCCAGGGGTTTACTCGCCGGACCGAGGGGCTGCAGCGCCTTAAAGCCCTTGGACACCATGTCGCAGTACAGCTCTACGCGATTGCCATCGGGGTCGAAAAGGTACACACTCTGCGTCACGTTGTAAACCTAACTTCCTGATACGGCTCTCCTGGTTTGTGTGGGCTGATGCGGATGGTGGCTTTCCGGTCAAGCCCTTTGAGAAAATCACGCAACCGGACCAAGCACGGCGTTCAGTCAATGCGCGTGAGCACTACGACCGGTATCTGCCGTGTGGTCTTTTTCTGATACTCGGCAAAAATCGGCATCTGGTCAGCCGGGCGGTCAAACAGCCGCTGTGTGG
>JACQEL010000709.1 GCA_016200595.1 Deltaproteobacteria bacterium | reverse complement strand
CTAGCCTCCTTTCGCTCGGCATCACCTGAAGCGGAGCGGCGTCAGCTTACGGTGATGTTTTGCGACTTGGTCGGTTCCACGGCGCTCTCTGAACAGCTCGATCCCGAATAGCTGCGAGAACTCGTGCGAGCCTATCAACACGTGAGTGCTGAAGTGATCACTCGCTATGAGGGCCATATCGCCCAATACCTGGGCGATGGCTTGCCGGTTTATTTTGGCTATCCCCGCGCTCACGAAGATGACACGCAGCGAGCCGTGCGGGCAGGGCTCGGGATCATAGAGAAGGTGCGAGACCTGACTACGCGGTTACCTGCCGCTCTCCAAGTGCGTATCGGCATTCACACCGGACCGGTCGTCGTGGGCGAGATCGGCGCGGGCAAGAAGCGTGAGCAGCTGGCTTTGGGAGAAACTCCGAACCTGGCAGCGCGGCTGCAAGGCTTAGCCGAGCCTGACACTATCGTGATCAGTGCGGCTGCGCAGCGCCTGATTGGAGGCCTGTTTGACTGCCAGCCCCTGGGACAGCAGACCTTAAAAGGCGTCTCTGCTCCGGTTCAGGTCTATCGCGTGCTGAGTGAGAGTAGTGCCCAGAGTCGCTTGGAAGTGGACGTCAGTACGGGTAGGCTCACACCCCTAGTGGGACGGGCCAACGAAGTCGGCTTAGTCCTGGAGCGTTGGACGGCGGCGCAAGCTGGGGAGGGCCAAGTCGTGCTGTTGAGCGGTGAGCCGGGCATCGGCAAATCGCGTCTGGTCCAGGAGGTCAAGGAGCGCATCGTACAACAAAGAGCCACTTGCCTAGAATTCCGCTGTTCCCCGTACTCTCAGAACAGCGCCCTCTATCCGGTCATTACTCACCTGCAACGGGTGCTGCAGGTTGAGCGGGACGACACGCCGCAGACCAAGCTCGCCAAACTCCAGCAGATCCTTGCGCGTTATCGCTTCCCGCAAACCGATACCCTTTTGCTGCTTGCTGCCCTTCTCTCACTGCCACAGCCGGTAGACACCCCACCACTGACGCTCAGTCCGCAAAAACAGAAACAGAAGACTCAGGAAGCGTTAGTGGCCTGGCTAGTGGAAGAAGCGGAGCACGCTCCGGTGTACGGTGTCTGGGAGGATCTCCACTGGGCCGACCCTTCCACCTTAGAACTCTTAGGGCTGCTCCTGACTCAAGTACCTACGACCCGCTCACTCGTCTTATTAACCGCACGGCCCGAGTTTACGCCGCCGTGGAGCAGCCGAACCCATCTCACCCCGCTGACTTTAGGGCGGTTGCCACGTATCCAGGCGGTGGAGATGATCAAGAAGGTCACCGACGGCAAACCGCTCCCAGCCGAAGTGCAGCAGCAGATTGTCAGCAAGACGGATAGAGTGCCGTTGTTCGTAGAAGAGTTGACTAAAATGGTGCTGGAGTCAGGGCTAGTGCAGGAGACGGACGGGCACTATGAGTTAACCGGTCCACTGCCTCCCTTAGCTATTCCTGCCACGCTGCAGGACTCGCTCATGGCGCGGCTCGATCGGTTGGCCACCGGCAAAGAGGTGGCACAGATGGGAGCGACCCTCGGGCGGGAGTTTTCTTATGAGGTGTTGCAAGCCATTTCGCCAGTGGACGAAGACAATTTGCAGCAGGCCTTAGCGAGATTGGTAGAAGCCGAAGTCCTCTACCAACGTGGAATCCCCCCGCAGGCGCGTTACGTCTTCAAGCATGCCCTCATCCAAGATGCCGCCTATCAGTCGCTGCTCAAGAGCACCCGGCAGCAGCATCACCGACAGATTGCCCAGGTCCTAGAAGAGCGGTTCCCGGAGACCGTAGAGACCCAGCCTGAGCTAGAGGCTCATCACTACACCGAGGCCGGTCTCATTGCCCAGGCCATTCCCTACTGGCAGCGGGCGGGGCAAAGAGCCGTCCAGCGCTCGGCCAACAGCGAGGCAATCAGCCATCTCACGAAAGCCCTAGAGGTGCTCAAGACTCTGCCCGACACGCCAGAGCGCACCCAGCAGGAACTGGATCTGCAGATCGTCCTCGGCCCAGCTTTGATTGCCATCAAAGGCTGGGCGGCCCCAGAGGTGGAAAAAACCTACACCCGGGCGCGCGAGCTCTGTCAGCAGGTGGGGGAGACACCTCAGCTCTTCCCCGTGCTGTGGGGGCTGTGGGTGTTTCACGATGTGCGGGCGAAGTTCCAGAAGAGCCACGAGTTAGGGGAGCAGCTCCTCACCTTAGCCCAGAGCGTCCAAGACCCCGCCCTCCTCCTGGAGGCCCACGTCGCGCTGGCGTACACCTTACATTTCCTGGGAGAGTTCATCCCAGCCCGAGAGCATTCGGAGCAAGGCGTTGCCCTCTATGACCTTCAGCAGCACCGCGCTCTGACTTTTCTCTATGGTGGAGTTGACCCCGGGATGGCTTCCTACGCCCTTACGGCCCAAGCCCTCTGGAGTCTTGGCTATCCGGCCCAAGCTCTGAAGAGGAGCCATGAGGCGATTATCCTGGCTCGGGAGCTGTCCCACCCTCACAGCCTAGCTTTTGCTCTAGGCCTTGGTGCCAGAGTCCACCAATTCTGTCGGGAGAGGCAGGCCGCCCAGGAGCAGACCGAGGCCGCCATGACTCTCTCAACCGAGCAGGGACTTCCGTTCTGGTTAGCGTGGGGCACTATCGTGCGGGGGTGGGCGCTGGCCGAGCAGGGACAGGAGCAAGAAGGCATTGCGCAGATACGTCAGGGCTTGGCTGCCTACCGGGCCACAGGGGCAGAGGGGTGGCGGTCGTACTTTCTTGTTCTCTTGGCTGAAGCGTATGAGAAAGTGGGGCAGACAGAGGAAGGGCTGGCCGTACTGGTCGAGGCACTGGCTGCGGTAGACAATAGTGGGGAGCGTATGTGCGAGGCGGAGTTGTATCGGCTGAAAGGGCAGCTGACGCTAAAACAGTCCGGCGTCCGAAGTCCGGCGTCCGAAGTCCCTAACACCCAGCACCCAACACCTAGCACCCAAGCCCAGGCGGCAGCCGAAGCGTGCTTTCTGAAAGCCATCGAGATTGCCCGTCAACAACAAGCCAAGTCCTGGGAACTGCGCGCTTCTACCAGTCTTGCGCGCCTGTGGCAAAGCCAAGCCAAGATCCGCGAAGCTCACGAGATGTTATCGGAGATCTACCACTGGTTCACCGAAGGATTTGACACCAAAGACTTGCAAGAGGCGAAAGTACTGTTGGCAGCGTTGAGTTAATTACAAACCGCTAGAAGACCATCCCTAGCGGGCGCTCTCTGCGGCGCTGCGCATGCAGGACGAGATGCGCCGGTATGCAGATACGCTCAGGACAAAGGGCTATTCGCCGCTGCGGATGCGGGGCAGCGTAAACACCGGGGAAGTCGTGGCGCGCTCGATCGGCAAAGATGACTTGCATACCGACCCCGGCTGCACAAATTTGCCGCCTGTGCGAGTTCATGCTTTTATGTGCGGGGGCAAATATGAACCAAGCACGCTCTTTCTCCGCAGTCCTTCTTTTCGCAGGGGTACTAGCGACCTCTACCGGCTGTCACCGCTCGCAACCCTCTTCCCACTCACCGACCGTGCCGCCCGACCTGCAAGCAACAGTGGATAAACTGGTACAGGCAGTCGAAGCGTTTGATATTCCTCACGTGCTCGATGCCTATACTGAGGATTTCACCAGTGGGACCGGCCGCTCGAAGGACGAGATCCGCCGTACCCTCGAACAGCTCCAGGCTAGTCATGTCAACCTGAAAGTAGAAAGCGCTGAGGTCGAAAAAGCCGATCTGACGGAGGCAAGGCTCAAGACCCGCCTGCGCCTACGCTATAAGGACCGCTTTCGCGATCTCGGCGAAGGCGAAGTGGTAGTCACGGACGTGCTCGTGCACAAACTGCGCAAAGATGCTGAGAGCTGGAAAATCTACGCGGACGAGCGGGAGGCAACATACCGCGAAGGCAGATTTGGGCAGCACCCACCTAACGTCGAGCTTCAGGTGCCAGAGAAGCTACCGACCAATTTACAGTATCCGGTCAAGGTAACAGTGCAGCGCGAGGCGGACATCGACTATCAAGTGCTGCTAGGAAACTACGTGGAAGATCCTGCGATTCTGCCGCCGCCGGATATCGTCACCCCGCTTCCCGACGATGGAGCCTTGCAAGCGAACCTTTTGCCAAACCCGCAGGGCCGCAGCGAAATGGTGCGGATCACGGTGATCGCCGTAGACTCGGACGGTAAATGGGTTGGGGCAACGACGGTGTCGAAGCTGGTGCCGGGAGTACCGCACAAGAAGAAAGAGGAGTCCCGAGAAACAGTGTGAGCTGGCGCGGCAGAGGAAGGATGCGTGTTAGGTGGTACTCAGGAGTATGAGCCAAAACATAAATTGCTGTACTAAACCGGAATGCACGACATGAGGACACGGTTCGTAGCTGCGTGGGTAGGGGCGAAGCATT
>JACQEL010000708.1 GCA_016200595.1 Deltaproteobacteria bacterium | reverse complement strand
TTTATTGCGGATTGCAGGGCCAAAGGAAAAGCCAGGCCGAAGCGGATTGCAGAATAGAAAATATTCTGAGGCCCAATCCGCAATCCGCAATCTACAATCCGCAATCAATCTAGTCCGTACACCTTCGCCACACTATCCCCTAGTAAGTTCTTACGGGCAGTCTCTGATAAGGGCGACACCAGATTATTGAGAGCTTCGAGGTAGTTCCCCGGGTGATCGAAATGGGGAAAATCGGTCGCCCAGAAGAATCTATCGTTTCCCACGTGTTCGACAATCTGCGCTAAGGCCTTTTCATCCGGATCGCCCGAGATCCAGCATTGGCGTTTGAAGTAGAAACTCGGCTTCTCTTTCAACGGCACGCTTTTCCCCAGCGCCGTCTCATAGGTGGTGTCCATACGATCGAGCGCGGCACCGATCCAACCGGCTCCGGATTCGAGCAGGACGACTTTGACTTCCGGGAAGCGATCAAACAGCCCGTACTGAAACAGGACGAAGAACGCCTGTTGCGGCCCCTGCCCACCCAGAACGTTGTGATACCATTCGGCCCATTTCATGTCTTTGAAGCGCTGGTACACGCGCTTGGCCGGATGCTCGGCCATGGGATGAATACCCACTGGCACGCCTAATTCCTGAGCCTTGGCCCAGAACGGATCGTAGTCAGGATGGGCGTGCGCCTTGTTGGTAATGGTAAACGGCGCGACGAAAGCACCTTTACAGCCGGCTTTTACCGCTCGCTCTAACTCCTTGGCCGCCTCATATCCATCACCAAGAGAGATATGGGCAATTGGCACTAACCGGCCGTTCGAGTCAGCACAGAAATCCACCAGCCAGCGGTTGTACGCGCGACCGTAAGCCATGGCCAACTCTGGATCCTCGGTTTCACACTCCCACGTTAAGCCAATGCTGGGGTAGAGAATCGTAGCGCGTAGCCCTTCGCGGTCGAGCAGCTACACGCGCTCTTTCGGATACATCGAGCCGAAGGGGGCAGCTTCCATGTAGGTCTTGTCTTTCAAGTCGGCCAAGAGGTCATCAGCACTGCGACCCATACCACCTAATAGGGTAAACGTTTTGAGGTTGAAGAACCGTGACGGGCGCCCGTCGAATTCGAGATACTCGCACCCTTCACTATCCAGCCGGACGCGGATCGTCCGCTCACGGAATTTGGGGTCGATATATTTTTCCCAGACATCCAGCGGCTCCAAGATGTGCCCGTCGGCATCAATGATGTTGCTGTAGTTGAGATGGGGTAACGTCGTCATGAGTACACTCCTTCTTCATCTGTTCCGGGTGACGAATGCAAAGTAGCAAGTGAGGGCGGATTGTTTATTATTGTTTCTTTTCTCCCCAGATTTTCACCGCGACATAGCTGGCGACAGCGAAAACAACAACGAAGAGCGAAACAATGATAAAACCCAACTCCTGTGCGCTCATACATTACTCCTCTGGCGTAATAGCAAGGCCAATCACCACCGCGGCAATGGTAGCGAAAAAACCGAAGAGAAGCATAGCAGGAGATGCAGCCGTTGCCGAGAAGAGCTGGGTCACTACTGTTCCACCGAAGATCAACTTTCCCAAATCGAGAGTGAACTTCCCTAGTTCTCGCCGCCGCGCTTTTCCCAGGGAGATCTTCATGGCAACGTCGGCTTCTTAACCATCAAGCCTATATACGCAGGCGACGTTCTCACCCAGGAGGCCACGCCGGGCACGCTCTGAGAGCGGTGCGACCAATTGCTCAAGGGCTTGGATGTAACCTTGAGTGTGATCATCGTGCGGGTAGTCAGTCGCCCAGAAGAACTTGTCCACCCCGATATACTCGATGAGATAGGCAAGAGCTTTTTCATCCGGATCCGCCGAAATCCAGCACTGGCGCTGAAAATAGAAACCAGGCTTTTCCTTGAGCGGCACGCTGCGGCCAAGCGCCGTCTCATAGGCTGCGTCCATGCGATCGAGCATGTGACCAATCCAGCCCGCGCCGGACTCCAACAGCACCACTTTAATTTTGGGAAAGCGCTCGAAGAGACCATACTGAAACAGCGCCAGGAACGCCTGTTGCGGCCCCTGCCCGCCTAAGACGTCGTACCACCACTCCCCCCATTTGAACATCTCGCGGAACCGTTGATACACCCGCCGCTTCGGCGGCTCGGCTACCGGATGAATAGCCACGGGGATATCCAGATCTTGCGCCGCTGCCCAGAAGGCCTCGTAATCAGGATGCGCGTGCGCTTTATCCGTAATGGTATAGGGCGCCATGAACACCCCTTTGCAGCCGTCTTTCACTGCCCGTTCGAGTTCTTGAGCACAGGCACGCCCGTCGCTCAGCGAAATATGGGCGATAGGCACTAAACGCCCCTGCGAATCGGCACAGAAGTCCACCACCCAGCGGTTGTACGCGCGACAATACGCGAGGGCCAAGTCAGGATCCTCAGTTTCGGTTTCCCATTCCAACGACAGGGTGGGATAGATTAACGCCCTCTCGAGCCCCTCGTAGTCGAGCAGTTGCAGTCGCTCTTTGGGGTTATTCCCACCAAAAGGAATACTGTCGCTGTAGCGCACTTTGGTGCGGGCTTCGCGCTCCTCGAAGCTCATTCCCATCGTGCGTCCACGCGCGAGCATTTCCGCGTTGAAATAACGGGACGGCTTTCCGGCAATATAGAGACGTTCGCTTCCGTCTGGGTCTACCCCGATGCGAATCGCCTGGTCACGATACTGTGGGTCAATATACCTCTCCCACAGATCCGCGGGTTCGTTGATGTGTCCATCCGCATCGATCACGCCCTCATAGGAGGTGCGGGTCGTCTTGGGCATCATAACCTAACTCCTTCTTTTGGTATTAGTGAGTCTGTATTTTGAACTCCGGAGTTCTATATAGCAGTCTTGGACAGGCAAGAGAAAGGGCCGGCTTGCACTGCGCTTAGCAGACGGAGTATAGAACCGAGGAAGGCAAGCGCCAACGTTTTTGTCCGGAGGAGGACTCTCTATGGCTTTCAATCCGAAACACTGGAGTCATAACATCACTGACGGGCGTGACCGGGCTCCGGCTCGCTCGATGCTGAAGGGCATTGGCTTCACCGACGAAGATTTGGCCAAGCCCTTAGTCGGTGTCGCTCACACCTGGATCGAGACCATGCCGTGTAACTTCAACCAGCGCCGCCTCGCGGCCAAGGTCAAAGAAGGGGTACGCGCGGCCGGGGGAACCCCGATGGAGATTAACACCATCTCTATCAGCGACGGCGTCACCATGGGCACCGAAGGCATGAAAGCCTCGCTCATCAGCCGGGAGGTGATCGCCGATTCGATCGAGCTGGTCGGACGCGGGTACATGTTCGACGCTATGGTGGTCGTCGTAGGGTGTGACAAAACCCTCCCGGCGGCGTCGATGGCGCTCGCCCGGCTCAACGTCCCCGGCCTTATCCTTTATGGCGGCTCCATCGCTCCCGGTCGCTTTCAGGGTCGCGATGTCACCATTCAGGACGTGTTCGAGGCGGTCGGGGCTAACGCGGCTGGACGCATGACCGACGCCGAACTCAAACAGGTCGAAGACGCCGCCTGCCCGGGCGCTGGGGCGTGCGGCGGCCAGTACACCGCGAACACCATGGCGACAGTCATGGAATTCCTGGGCCTCGCGCCGATGGGCACAGGAAGCGTCCCGGCCTCGGACCCACGTAAGGATGAAGTCGCGGTGCGTTGTGGGAAACTGGTTATGGACCTCCTCCGCAACAATCTGCGCCCGCGCGACATTCTTACCGCTAAGGCCTTTGAAAATGCCATCGCCTGTGTAGCGGCCACTGGAGGTTCAACCAATGCGGTCCTCCACTTGCTCGCCCTCGCACGCGAGATCGGACTCCCCCTCACGATTGACGATTTCGATACCGTCAGTAACCGCACCCCATTGATTGCCGACCTGAAACCCGGAGGCCGATATGTCGCCGTGGATGTGGACCGAGCCGGCGGCATCCAATTGATCGCCCAACGCCTCGTGCAGGCTGGCCTCGTCGATGGCGAACAACTGACGACCAGCGGCTTCACTCTCGCGGCGGAGGCTGCCAAGGCGGTCGAGACGCCAGGACAGGACGTTATCCGTCCTTTAGTGAACCCGCTCAAATCCACCGGCGGGCTGGTGATCCTGAAAG
>JACQEL010000728.1 GCA_016200595.1 Deltaproteobacteria bacterium | reverse complement strand
CGCAGCTTGGGTCCCTATCAGGCGCAAGGCGACTGGCAGTCCTACGCGGTGGCACCCGATAATGGCGTGCACCGCATCCCGGAAGGGCTCACGTTTGATCAGGCGTGCAACCTGCTCCTGAACTACGAGACGCCTTATTACGCGTACCTCAATCGAGCCAAGCTTCAGCCCGACGAGACCGTGCTCATCACTGGGGCCTCAGGTGCCGCAGGGATGGCGGCTATTCAAGTCGCGAAGATACTCGGAGCCACAGTGATTGCGACTGGCAGGTCCGACGAGAAGTTGGCGCAAGTAAAAGTATTTGGCGCGGATCATGTGATCAACACCTCGCCGCGTGACGGCGAGGCCGGCGTTCCCAAATTTCGCGACGAGGTGAAGGCCCTGACCGGAGGTCGTGGCGTAGAGGTCGTGTTCGACACGGTCGGGGGCGAGGTCTCGCAAGAGAGCCTGCGGTCGCTGGCGTTCGGAGGTCGGATGGTGATCGTCGGCTGGGCGGGGAACACCAGCGTTGCGCAAGGCGGCGGCAAGCGCGGCTCGGACAACGCGGATCGACTGCCGACGAACATCATGCAGATGAAGGGCCTCTCTGTGATGGGCTCGCCCATGGTGATCCATTCCGGCCGTGAGCCTGCAATCCGCGTGCCCCGTCTGGAAAGCATCTTTCAATGGGTCGGCGAAGGTCGGATTACGCCCTATGTGTCACACACGTTCCCTCTCGCTGAATATAAACGCGCGCTGCACGCGAAGCTTCGCGGCGAGGGCAATGGCAACTGCGTGCTCCATCCCAGCTAACGTCCGCTCTCCACCGAGGCTGTGTGTAAACTCCCTGATCTGTTAGTCATGGCAGGTGTATCTGGGGGAGCCGAGACGGTGCGCATGGGGTGAGCAGGGGCCTTCCGCTGAGAAACTATTCGTGACTTTATGCCTTATGCACCAGAGCCACGAAAATCTAGAAGCTGGAGAGTTCAGGGCAAGATTCCGCATCGAGACAGCGTCCTTTTGCTTGCCTGCTTTCGCTCACTGCAAGCCGCACAACCATGCATGTTCATGTGCAACAGGAATCGGTATTGGGCGGCGCTAAGGTGCGATAGCGTGGAGATCCTGCCTCAACCAGCAGCGGACTATGCGTACAGGTGTTGGTAACGCGATTCCCGGCGAAAGCCCTCAAGCAATCAAGGACTTATATTGATGGATGATTGCGAGCAGATGCTTATGCGGATCCCGTTTCCTTTCAACAACACGACAAGGAGTACAATATGACGAAACCCGTTTGTCTCGTGGTCGGTGCCGGTGCCGGCATCGGCGGCACCACGGCGAAGCGCTTTGCCCGCGAGGGCTACCACGCCTGCCTGGCCCGACGGACCGACAAGGAAGGCCTCGATCGACTGGTCGGCGAAATCGAAGCCGAGAGCGGCTCGGCGACAGGATTCATCCTGAACGCCGCCGAGGAGAACAGCATCGAGCGACTCGTCGAGACCATTGAGGCGGACATCGGACCGATCGACGTCGCCATCTACAATCTCGGCGCGCAGATCGGTGATCGGACGCTCGCGGAGACCTCGCTCAAGGCGTTCGAGATGGGCTGGCGGATCGCCACGTTTGGCCTCTTCCGCCTGGCCTGGGCACTTTGTCCGCACATGGTGCAGCGGGGGAAGGGAACCGTGCTCGTCACCTCCGCGACCGCGGCCATGCGCGGCAACGGGGGACAGCACTCGCATGCGGCGGCGATGGGCGGACGCCGCATGCTCTGCCAGACGCTCAATGCGCAGTTTGCCCCACGGGGCATCCATGTCGTCCACATCGTCATCGATGGTGCCGTCGATGCGCCGGATACGCTCGGGAAGATGCTCGGTCCAGCACGCTACCAGGAGCTGCGAGAGCGCAAGGGCCTTGAGAAGGACGGATTGTTGCTGCCCGCCGAGATCGCGAACACCTACTTTCACCTCGCCCATCAGCATCGATCCGCGTGGACCCACGAACTGGACCTGCGCGCATTCTCGGACCTGCCGTGGTGGAACCACCCGAGTCTCTCACTATGAGTCGGTAGATTGCTACGGGCGACTGCGCTAACGGAGGGTAGATGATGACCGCAACGCTGACATTAGTGAAGTCAGGGGGAACTCATGAGTAACACGACGCAGCCTGTCATTCTGTATGGCGTGCCATTTTCACAACCGGTGCGCGCGGTCATGTGGCTGATGCTGTAGCTTTGTGCTTGGCGAGGCGCACGCCATCATGTGTTATTTAAGTAACAAGCATGGATGGGACGACGTGTACCCTGCGGACCATCGGCTGCGCGCCAAAGTGGACTGGTATCTGCATTACCACCATCGCAATGTCCGCGACGCCACCATCGGGTTGGTCGCACCAAAGATTCGCAAGGATCTGAATATTCCGGAAGCGACTCAACGGGCTGCGCGAGCGACCTTTACGAACGCACTCCACGCACTCGAGTCTGGTTGGCTTGCGGAATCCCGCTACGTAACAGGTGCACAACTTACGCTGGCCGACTTTGCCGCGTACGTGGAGATCGGGCAGCTGCAACCGGGCTTTACTAACGTGTACGATTTCGAGCCCTTCCCCAACGTACGGCGCTGGTTAGACCAGATGAAGCAGGTAGAGGGACACGACGCCGTACACGTGGTGCTGGCGGAGCTCGGCGATATCAGCGTCGAGCCGCCTTCCATGGAGACTATCAAAAATGCGAACAAAAAGACGCTCAGGGTCTTGAAGGAGAAACTGGGAGAATTGATGTAGACATGAGGTCAGGTCTTGCAAACACACATGTTACCTGACGCCCCTGCTGTGCGGATCTCCTCCCTGCACGAATGCAAGATCTGACCCTCATTCTCGAAAGGCTCAGGACGAACGGGGATATGTCCCACTGAAAGTGAGGGAGGGTACGAATCTTCCGTGGTTCAATTTAGGCATACAGGTGTTGGTAGTCTTTGAGGGTGATCGCGTTGGGCGCCTTTTGAAGGAGGTCTCCCATCGAGTCTTCCGGGGGCGAGCCCAGAGTAACTGGTTAACAAACAAGCAAAGCAAAAGGGATTAGATCTTGAATGATCACTTTTGCTACTTCAACACGTGGCAAGGAAAACACCGCGCCTTATAAGCCGAAACCTGACCTTCATATCTTGCTCAGCAAAACCAGTTTCTGGAGAGCCTCTCACAGCAGCCACGACCAAATCCGCTCGAATGCCTGCTTCCCTCCTCCTTCTTGTACGTGTCCGTGGCCCACGATCACCCGGTCGAAGTCCCACGCCAATATCCGTCGCAGCGACGCACGCGCCGCGTGTGAGTTGGTTACACGCGCGCGCTGGTACTTCGCCAGCGCAAACTCGCCATATGCCTCGTGCTTCTGAAACCACTCGCGTTCCCAGGTCGGGCTATCCTCTCGGATGTTGTAGGCAAGGTCGGCTAGGATAAGCGTTCGACTTCCCACATGGAGAAAAGCAACCTCATTGGCTGCATGCCCACGCACCACGATGTGTTCGATCTCACCAGGCACGAGGGCGCGGTCATCGCTCAGGGCGCCATGAAAGGCCACGTCAGGACATTTTTCAGGCAGGCCGGGCGCCGCGAAAGCCTGCGCGTCAGGATAGGCGACGACGTAGTCTTTGACAAACAGATGATGCAAGAGATTCGGGGCAACGATGAACGCAACAGTGCCCAGTTGCTGTAGCTCCGCTTGCAGGTTCGTATCGAGAGTCACGGGGGAGTGAAGGAACAACGCGCCGTTCGTTAGCCGCACGACCGTCATCCGTGAGGTAAATTCCCTCGGATTCCCCTGGTCATCGAACGTGTTGATAACACGCTGCATCGCCCACAGATCATTTGAGACTTTGTTGAGCCGACTAATATGGTTCATACACTCGACTTTCGATAGGGAGCAAACGCTGTACTGTACTGCCTAACATCTCTGTTGAACTAAACCGCTGCGCGAAGCGGACAATTTCATGGGCGCCCGGTTCCAATGTCAGGACAAAGATCGAGGTACTGCGATCTCTCGGCGTTACGCAGATCCGCCCGCTCTTGTTGGTTGCCTTTGAGAAATTTTCCAACAAGGAATTTGTGAAGCTATTGGCGCTAGTGGGTTTTATCGGCCTAACGTCTTATCCCTCCATCGTAACGATCACCGGGTCACGACCGTGAGTTCATTCCCGCGACCCGCATCGAACGGCAGGGCGAGCGACAGATACCCGTTCTGCGGGTTGCGCACATAGTCGAGGTAGCCCGGCGATTGCTCCATCGCGTTATCGCCAATCACGAACGCGCCATCTCTTAAGTGAGGCTCCAACAGCTTGAGGACCGGCAGGTAGAGGCTGAACGCACCGTCGAGGAGCACCAAATCTACGTCCCCGTCGATACCATCCTTCAGCGTTTCGAGAGCATCGCCGACGCGGATTTC
>JACQEL010000727.1 GCA_016200595.1 Deltaproteobacteria bacterium | reverse complement strand
TTGATCGGGCGTGAAGAGCCCGGCGCTGACCGGCCCTTCTTTCTCAGTCATGAACCAGACCTGATATTCCTTACCTGGTGGCGGCTGAGGCATACCAAAAGCGTAGAATAACCAAGCCTTCTTCCGCTCGTTCCACAAGACATGCCCGGCAGTCGGCACTCCGCTTTTTGCCTGTCGCAAATAGCCGATCCGCAAACCGGGTGCCGTCAGCACTTCGATGACGTTGCGCTGGCGAGCCAGGGCATCGCGCAACTGCGTTGTTTCTCGTCCGCTGGCTTCGGCCTCCGCGCGCTGCTGTGCGAGGAGCCCTCGGAGTTCACTCAGCTCACGTTCCCCCTGAGACACGACCGCACGCTGGCGGACCAATTCACCATTGAGAGTGACGATCTCGCCTTCATACTTTGCCTCCACAGCTTTTTCTTCGGCAGTGCGGCTTTGCTGCGCGCGTGCGAGTTCTTGCTCACGCAGGCTCACCAGGCGGCGCTGCTCAGTGAGCGCCGCTTCAAATTGGGCGATTGCCCGAGCTTGCGCCGCGACTTCAGCCTGTTGCGCCTCGAGACGCGCCGTGAGTTGTTGCAGGTCAGTCTCACGACCGGCGAGCTTTTCCTGGGCTTGAGCGAGTAATACGGCAAGTGTCTCCGCACGGCTTGTTTGCTCGGCCGCCAGCTTGAGAGCCGCGTGATACCTCTGCCCTCCTATGAGCAGGAAGACAGCTGCAGCCGCAGCCAGAGGAACCGCGACCCACACCGCGCGTAAGCGCCGCGGGCGAAGCGGAACTACTTTGGCCCCGAGATCTTGCTGCACTCGCGCCATCAGACGGGCTTTGACCGCTGTGCTCGGCCCATCTGGAGTGACACCCAGCGGAAGCAAACCAACAACTTCTTGCCATTGGCGCAATTCCGCGGCGCAGGAGTCGCACGCTTCTTCGGTCAGGTGGTGTTGCAGTGCCGCAACCGACTCCGCGTCAAGCCCACCCAACACGTAAAGCGGCAACAGGTCTTTGAGTTCCTGGTGGTTCATAGGGTCCCACCCAGGAGCGGACGCAGCCGCTCACGTAACTTCAGCATAGCCGAGCGAATACGAGTCTTCACCGTACCCAATGGTTCCCGCAAGTGCTCGGCAATCTCTATGTGACTGAGCCCGTTAAAAAACGACAATTCCAGAGCGGTACGCTGGTCGGCCGGCAGGCTTTCAAGCGCCACACGCACAAGCGCTGCACGTTGCGCAAGGCTCGTTTGCTCCTCCGGATTCTCCACCGGTTCGGTTGCAACTGCACGCTCTGCAATATTGTCCGCAGCCGCTGGCTTTCCTCTGCGGGCGCGCAGGGCATCAATGGCGCGGCTACGCGCCACGGTGGCCAACCAGGCACTCACACTGCCACGCTGGGCGTCATAGCGTTCGGCCTCACGCCACACCTGCCAGAACACATCATACACGACTTCTTCCGCGCTCTCTCGATTGTTGAGGACTTTCAGGGCAAGGTGATACACTACCGCCTGATATCTCTCGTAGAGTTGATCGAGAGCTTCCTGCTGCCGGCGGGCAATGGCTGCGATGAGAGCGCCGTCCTCCTGCTGCCGATGGACAGTCATCCCGGTCAGCGTGCGGTCCTCCTGTCCTGTGATACGGTGGATTTGCTCAGGTGGATGTTTTGGCGGCGACACGAGGTCAACCAGTGAAGCGTGCAGACTGCAGAGCTAAGCGTGAAAAAGGACAGTCGCCGCCCTAGTAGTCCGTCAATGTGAATTTGAGGGATACTGTCATTCTGAGCCGTAGCGGAGCGCAGGCGAAGAATCTCATGCCATGACAGACTTGGGGCGAGATTCTTCGTCGCGGCGCTCCTCAGAATGACACCCCTCAGAATCACGCGGACGCAGTACTAGGGTCAGGGCAGTACCTTTCGCACTTGGAGCTCAGTCGGCATCTGGGGATTGCTCCCTTCACATTCCCACGGCACCTCTTCCCTCACTACAACTCGTGGGTTCACCTTATCGTCAATGGTCAAACGCAGCCCTAACGTCGTCGTTGGGTCTTGCGCAGGAGCGCAGTGCTGGGGGAACTGTGGAATACTGGCCTGCTCGAGCTTCAGATTAAACTGCGCGGGCTGGTTGATCCGCTGGCGGATGTGTAGTCGGGCCTTGGGCTGAGTATTGGGCCCGCTCCTGTAAGTGGCCTCATCGGCTGTGCTGCCGGGCTGGGCAGTAAGCACTAGCGGCAAACCACTGACCAACTCTCCGGCACCATCCACTTCATTGAGCAAGGCTTCGATCCTGACGGTAGCCAGGTCTAAGGCCAGCGACTGATTGAGAGTGAGCTTCCCCTTCAGTTTGACCGTAGAGCGGCCTTCTCGACTGTCACCGACATTGGTCGCAGAGCCCGAGAATCGGGTAAATTTCAAGGGGGGAGGAGGCGGGGGAGAAGTCAGGGGCGAGCAGAAGTCAGGTCCCGGCGCCGGGGTATTAGAACACGTCCCAGCAATATCCGCCGCGACACGCGCAAAGTTCACGTCAAAGCCAGGATTGGCCTTGGCTCTGAAACACTTCGTGAGATCATCCTGTGGATAATCGTTTGGCTCCAAAGTGGTGAATTCGCTCGAGAGCGTGACGGCGAAGCCGTAACAGCCGCCCGCGGGGCACTGGACCTCACGCGAAGCCCAGGAGCACACCTCTACATCGTCCGCTCCCTTCTCCGCCGCTGCTTTGCACGAGTCATAATTCGCACCATCCTTGTTGCAGGTGCATTCGCTCTCACTAGTCCAGGTACAAAAGCTCTCAGGTTGGCACTGGTCCTTTCGGGCCGCAGTGTAGTTTGTGGCAAAATCGGTGAACCCCATGTCCAGAGTCACCGTCAGAATGCCAGTGGTCATATTGTAGACCGGTGTGGGCCACGTACTTGGCCACTTTATGTCCTTATCGACAAATGGCGCTTTGCCGACATTGATCTGCACCGCTTGGACATTGTCATTGATCTTTGCTTGGTACTGGGCGTCGTTTTTGCCGACGAAGATGTTGTAGGTTTGACGCGTACTCGCTTTGGCCCACAACAGGAACACATAGTACGAGTCTCCCTTGTGAAAGACGTTCAGGGAGTTCGGCTTATCGCCTCTGTTGACAGAGTATTGGTTGGCGGCTTTCTGCGTATCCTTATCCACTGTCGTATCGATGAAATAATTGCCGTTATTGACGGTGAGAGTACTGCGCTGAAAGAGCGACACTCCCTGCATACGGACGACAGGTCGCGGCTTGGGGTTCTCGGCGAATTCGTCAGGGGTCAGGGCCAGCCTGTAAAGGGGGACTCCATAACAAGCTGGATTTCCACATCCCTTTGTCCAGTCCGCAGTAGTATCGGGATAGCAGGTGGAGGCGTCCTCATCATCGCGATTTATGGAAGCAGTTTTGGCACACTCCGGATAGACCACGGTTGTCACATACTCGTATGGGCTGGTCTTCGCCGTTCCCAACTTAATGATCGGCTCGCCGGATTGGCATTCCAGAGTTTCCGTGGGGGCGCTGAAAAAATCATCCTGGTTGACCGAGATCGTTGGTCCCTGATCAGGCTTATCCTTAGGGAGCGCCAGCAATCCCGTCAGCGAGCCGTCTAAATCGGTCAATTCGGTCTGGCGGTCGATGTCGGTGAAGTTGTCGA
>JACQEL010000726.1 GCA_016200595.1 Deltaproteobacteria bacterium | reverse complement strand
ATCCTGACCTTCCCCGTCAACGGGGAAGGAACCTGTCCCGCAGGGTGCTAAGTGAGAAAAGCCCCTCTTTTGTTCTTAAGTTGTGACCCATGATCTTGTATTCGCCCTGCCCCGCGCCCCCCTTAGGCGATCACAAGGATCGCCCCTACAGAGGAGGATGCATGCAACTGAAAACTGCAGTAAGCGCTCGTTCAGCCTCGCCCTGGTCCTCCATTCGCTCTCTGTGGTTTCCTGCGATTATCATCCTTTTTGCCGCCTCTCCCGCCTTCAGCGATGATATTGCTAAGGGAAGTTCCGGATGGCAACAGCGCTGCGCTGGTATCCGTACGAGCTATAATCCTCAGACCGAATTGCGCTCTGACCTGCTCACCCTCGAGACCAACGACCCACGGTGGCCAGCGTTTCTCGCTTGGGTCCAGGCCCAGCAGCTTGCCACGTCCACGCTGATTGGTCTGAGGACGAGTCCCTCTACCGACGCGGGCAAAGGGATAGTATTCCGCTGGGCGCCCGGAACGCCGTGGGAACAAGAGGTCGTTATCCCTTTCGGACAGGCGCTCGCTCATCTCCTCGTCGAACGTGAGTGGCGCGACCTAGACTTCCCACAATTCTTTACCTCGCGCGGAGGTATGTACGGCATTAACCTGGCCGAGCGCTTGTTTCTGCTCGATCCCCATAGCCTTACCCCTTGGCAGCAGTTTTTTCAGGCGATTACTGCTCCCTCCAGCCCCTCCGCGCCGCTGCGCTCAGGGCGACTCTCGGCAGTCGCACCTGACGGTCAGAGTATCTCAATGACTTTTGGGGCAAACCGGGTCGTTCCGTACTCCGCGGCTCGTTTGTCACTCGACCTCAGATCAATACTGAGCGATTGTTCGGTGTATAGCTTTTTCCAGTTGTACGACCAGCAGCACGGCGCTCCGCCAGTTGCCTCACAACAGTCACCAGCGCCGGCAGCGAGTTCTCCTAAGGCCCAGAGCGCAGTAGCCGTGACCCCTGGCCGCACGGTATACGATCGTCACTGCAGTGGTTGCCACGGTGTTAATGGCGACGGTAAGGGACTCTTGGCCACCAGCCTGCGCCCACCGCCTCGCGATTTTACTCAAGGTCTGTTTCGCTACCGCTCAACTCCAACCGGCCAGTTGCCAACTGATGAGGACTTATTGCGCACCGTCACCGCCGGTCTACCCGGGAGTCTGATGCCGGCCTGGGAGCCGTTCCTCAATGAAGCCGAAAGACAGGCAGTGGTTGCGTACCTTAAACAGTTTTCTCCACGCTTCGCTCCTGCTACGCCACGTGACGTTCTCCCCCTCCCCTCACCGCCTGCGGCTACCGCTGAGGGCGTTGCGCAAGGGGAAAAACTCTACCGTGACTCAGGATGTGGAAGCTGCCATGGAGACACCGGGAAAGGGGATGGCCGTTCTGGCAAAGACCTGAAGACCGCTGAAGGAAACCCTATTGTTCCCCGGGACCTGACAAACAAATGGAGCTTCCACGGCGGGCATACACCTCAGGACGTTTTCCAACGTCTCTCCACCGGTATGGACGGATCTCCGATGGCATCCTATCGCGACGTGTTTTCCCCGACAGACCTGTGGAATCTGATCTTCTATATTCTCTCCCTCTCTCCGCCAGAACGTCCGCAGCTGACCTCCCCGTCTCCTGCGGGATAACGAACTAAAGAAGAAAGGAGCTAGCGAACCTTGCCTTCGACAAACGGCACCTCATAGACTTTGTCGTGATTGATGGGACCGTGCCCAAAGTAGCCGGCCTCACCAAACAACTCGCCGTGGTCAGCGGTTACCGTCACGTAAGTATTAGGTGGGAGCACATCGAACAAGTGCGTAAAGACCTCGTCCAAGTAGCGAACCGCCTCAATCTGACGTGCCCGCAACAGGTCAAGCTTATCTTGATCGAAGAACCGGCCGCCATCACCCTCTTCCGCAATGAGTTCTCCGCCCACGATCAAATCATCCAGGTGCTTGAAGACACCGTGCACGCCATGGATCTTTGGCCATTGATTCTCTGATTCTCCAGGCAGCGCGTAGGGGTAATGAGTTTCTCCCACATTGAGCAAGTAAAACGACGGACGATCGGGAGAGAAGGTCATCCGATCGATCATTGCTGCCATATCGTTGTGCTTAGGCATCAGCGTGAACGAGTCAAAATCTCTATTGAGTGGGGTAGCAGGATTAAGCACAGGCAAGGACACGAGGGCATGGGTTTGGTAGCCCAGCGTGCGTTTGAGAAACGTTGGCAAAAAAAGATGTGGGATCAGGCTTTTGAATTCAACGTGCTCGACTCCCAGCCGTTCGTTGTAGCGCAGAAAGTCACGCTTGTAATATTCTGACGCATACACTTGCTGCGGGCTCGAGTGCGGCAGTAAACCCATTAACAGATTATAGTGAGAAGGCGCGGTCCACGAGGCATAGCTCCAGCGCCGTTCGACTTCACCCAGACGGCTCAGCGTACGGGGCGCGGCTACCATAAAGGAATCGTAGCGGCAGCTATCCAGCACGACCACGACATAATTGTTTCGCCCTCGCTGGAGCGGAAGAGACTCTTTCGGCTGCACGGATAGGGAGGATTTTTGTGCTGGCCTGGTCGGTAGCGATTCAGGCTGTGCTTGGCCACGCTGCAGGATACGTTTCAAGATGCTCATCATCATTCCTCTTGCTCGTCTTTCCACTCCGATAGACTGGACACCAAGTCCACGGTGTCGGTCATTCACAAATATGACGCGCCCGGGGAGACTCGAACTCCCAACCGACGGGTTCGAAGCCCGGTGCTCTGTCCAATTAAGCTACAGGCGCGATAAGGAAATTCAGGCACTTAGTCGATTGACTGAACCGTGGTCAAGTCTGTGGGACAACGGTGGGACAACAATTGGGTTCATCCTACTACTTTTTTGGCCGGATTGCCTAGCACAACCGCTTTGATGTCGTCCTCGCTGGGGTTGTTGTACCGCTGAAAAGTGGCAAAGGTGGTATGCCCCGTGATCGCCATAATGCGTTTGTAATCCCATCCCTCCCGCATCTTGCGGGTTACAAAGGTATGACGGAGATCATGAAAGTGAAAGTCTTCGATACCGGCACGGCGCAGGGCAGGGTACCAGTATCGCTTGAGGTTCTGGATGAATCCGCCTCTCGGTGCCATGAAGACGAAAGCGCTTTTGTCCGGCCCGCCTGCCTTTAGTTGCACGACCTTCGTAGATGATTCCCAAAGAGTCTTCAGAGTCTGTTGGGTGGTTGCGTTCATGAGGACGTACTCATCCTCGCCGGATTTGGGATCGCGTATGGTGATTGTGCCGCTCGTGAAATCAACATCACGCCAACGGAGATTCAGAAGCTCGCCCTTGCGCATGCCCGTGTTCAGCGCGACCGCGACTAATGGCTTCAACCAATTCGGCAGTGCATCAAAAAGTGCCGATTCTTCGTCGTCTTTGAGCCATCGCAGTCTCTTGTTGTTTTCTTTGCAGAACCTGACCCGGCTTACCGGATTCGTTGCGACCGACTGCGTGCGAACGGCGCGCATGAAGATCGCTCGCAGCAACTTGAGATGAAGATTCACGGTTGCGGCGGAAAGGTCTTCGGCAAGCCTGTCACGGAAAGCCTCAATTTGCGTCGGACTAATCGAATCGGCTCGGTCACGTCCGAACGCT
>JACQEL010000725.1 GCA_016200595.1 Deltaproteobacteria bacterium | reverse complement strand
ATGTAGCCCACTATCTTCTCGCGCCCCTTTGGGGCTCAATATGGAATCCATAGAAGGAGGGACCTCCATGCGGCTTCAGGATAAGGTTGCTATTGTAACCGGGGCAGCGAGCGGCATTGGCCGAGCGACTGCGAGGCTTTTTGCGCGCGAGGGGGCACGGCTGGTGCTGAGTGATCTCGACCAACCAGGCTTGGACAAAGTGCTAGCTGAAGTGGGCTCGGAGAAAGGCCGAGGGGTCGTCGGAGATATATCAAAAGAAGAAACCGCTCGCCGTCTGGCGCAGGAGGCCGTGGCTGCGTTTGGCCGGATCGATGTTCTCATCAACGACGCGGGTATTCACTTCCTCAAGGACATTACCGACATGACTGAGGACGAATGGGACCGCCTAATGAACATCAATCTGAAAAGCATGTTTCTGTGTTGCAAGCACGTGATTCCTCACATGCTCAGACAGAAAAAAGGGGCCATCGTGAATCTCGCCTCGATCTCCTCCTTCGTCGGGCAGGAAATGGACGGTGCCAGTACCTTCGCCTACAACATCACCAAGGCTGGGGCACTGCAACTGACCAAATCTTTGGCTACTCGTTATGCCGCCGACGGCATTCGGGTCAATTGCGTCTGTCCGGGTGGCATTGAGACGAACATCCTCAAGCGGGCGACATCTGAAGAGGTTGCTGAATTCTGGCGTATGTCTGCCTCTGGACACCCTATGGGCCGTAACGGACAACCCGAAGAAATCGCTCAGGCAATCCTCTTTCTGGCATCTGACGACGCCTCGTTTGTGACTGGGTGTCCTCTCCTGGTTGATGGCGGATATTTGTCGAGATAATCCTACGAGCCAGAGAGCAACGGATATTTGAGGAGAAGCCAATGGCGTCAGCGACTACCACGTACCGCTCCTTCAATCAGGCTGAAGAGACGATGTTGCGCGAACAACGACGTGCCTGGCAATGGCAACAGCTTCAAGCCTTGCTTGAGCGTGTGTCGCACAACGAATTTTATCGGCAGAGGTTCGCTGCTGCCGGCGTTGAGCTCAGACAAATTCGCACCTGGGACGATTTTTCGACACGAGTCCCGTGTCTCACGAAGAAAGATCTCCTGGAAGATCAAAAAACGTATCCTCCGTATGGGCGGCGGCTCCTCGCGCCTGAGCAAGACCTTGCGCAAGCGTGGATCACCAGCGGCACCTCTGGAGTTGGCCAGGAAGTGCACGCGCTGAGTGACGAAGATGTGCGCCGTGGCGCCGAGCATTGTTTTTACGCGCTCACTTGGGCAGGAATGCAGCCAGGAGATCTCAACCTGGTTTGCTGGCCGGTCGCCACCATGGCTGGTGGTTTGGTTCTCTCTGAGGCCCTCAGGCGATTCCGTGCTCACTCAATGCTGGTGCAGATCTTTGACTCAAAGACCAAGCTTGAGCGCATGAAAACGTTTCAACCGCACTACCTCTGGGTTACGCCCGTTTATCTGACCCGTCTCTCGGCGTTGTGTGAAGAGATGAATTTTCTCCCACGGCGAGATCTCCGCCGCCTGAAAGGCGTGTTCATCTCGACCGGCAGCTATCCCATCGAATGGGCCGAGCGCATGCAGGAGTTTTGGGGCGCGCCGCTGTACGATGTGTACGGCACCACACAGATTGGTACGATGTTTGGGGCGACCTGTGAGGAAGGCGTGGTGCGCGACGGCAAACGCGGGTGTTTTCATTTTATTGACCAGTGGGCACTCCTCGAAGTGATCGATCCCGGGACCGGCGCACCTGTAGCGTATGGCGAGGAAGGGGATGTCGTCGTGACGACCTTTAATCGTATCGCCACTCCGCTGGTGCGTTTTCGCCATGGGGACCGCGTACGCCTCTTGCCGCCGGGATATTGTCCATGCGGTCGTACCGGGCCATGCTTAGAGGCCGGCACGATCGCGCGCTATGACGATATGATCAAGATTAAAGGGGTCAATGTGTGGCCCGATGCGACCGACGCCGTGCTGTTTAGCTATCCTGAAGTGGACGAGTACAACGCTCGCGTCTATGTGGATCAGCATGCCGGACGGGAAGAGATCGATATGCGAGTGGCTTTCAAAGCAGGGACTGATCTAGCCCGCAGAAATCAGGTTCTGGCTTTCCTTCCAGAACAACTGCGTGAGCGAACTGGGGTGAGCATGACGGTGAGCGAGGTAACGCCCGACCAGCTTGAGCGCTTCGAATATAAGGCGCTGCGCTGGACCGATGAACGTATTACAGGGTTACAGAAAGTGAAGTTTAAGGAGAAGTCATGAAGAATAAAACGTAAAAAAATAATGAGTACCTCTTCTTACGTCTCTCATGCCCAGGCTCTACCTGGGTATGCCGTGTGGTTGTGGCTCTGCCACACCCGGGGGTTGCGTTCCCAGGCAGAGCCTGGGAACGAGGTTGTCAACTTTGGGGCTCGACGAGGTACTAAACCGAACGGCAAGAGATTCATACACTCACACATCCGAGCCTGAAGGCCGTAGCGTGCGCTATGCGCACGAAAATAGCGGCGGACAGAGAAGACGTGCGCACAGCGCACGCTACCCTGAGTGTACCAACCTCATGCATCTTAGTTTAGCTTCTTACGTTTTAGATTGCACGTTTTACGTCCTATAGGAACAGAAGTCATGTCGGACTCTGACAAAACAATCGCTGCCATTACCCAGAGCATCAAAGAAGTCGGCCTTAAAGCTGGCGCAAAAGTTGTAGGCATCGCGGCGGCTGACGCCTTCAATAGCTATGTGCCGCAAGGCCATCGGCCCGAGGACTTTCTGCCAGGAGCGAAGAGTGTGATTGTCGCTGGTGGGGACGGACCTACGGCTGGCGCCTGGCACGCGCCTGACCACGACGTCATCGAGAACATCGGCTACGACCTGCGCGAGAATGTCGCCGTGCATGTCATGGCCGACCTGATTGAGCAAAAATACGGCTACTATGCGATCCAAGCGCCGGCGCGCGAGGTGAGCGGCCATACGCCACCGATGAGTATGATGCTGGCGGCGGTGCTGGCTGGCTTGGGGACGCGGAGTTTGGCTGCCAATATCATTCTGCATCCTGAGTACGGCATGTTGTATTATGCGGCGCTGATTACCACGCTGCCGCTGCAACCGGACCATATTTTAGAGAAAGATGTGTGCCCGGCGCCGAGCTGTGTGACGATGTGGGAGCGGTTTGGTACGACTCCCTGCCTGAGCGCGTGTCCGTCCTCTCAGGGCGGTTGCCTCGACGGCAAAATTGCCGGTGGGAAGATTGTCGAGAACTTTTATGACCGCGAACGCTGCCACGCCCGGGCCCAGACCTATGGCGCGGGCTCGTTCCAGAAAGTGCTCTTGGAGATCGTCAATGAAGAAGATCCAGAGAGACGCAAGACGCTGATTTATTCGGACTTCTTCACGCGCAGTGTTGAGGCGCTGGCGTATTATAAAGAAAGCATCGCCCAATGTTTTGAATGCATTCGCGTGTGTCCGGTGGGGATGAAACAGCGAGCGAAGATGTGACTATATGAGGAACACACCAAGATCCGGATTCAGGAACACATTCCCGTCGGGGTGCCACGGGCAGCTTGCCTGCCCGTGCCCATGGCTGCGCACTGGCGGACCAGCCCAATACTGGCCGGGAAATTTTTCTGGCTCGTGCCCAAGACTGGGGCTTTGCCCTTTGGAGTGCGGGAGCCACGCTCCCGCTTTGGCTGGGCAGTGCCACAGGCCACACGGCCCGGGGCTCACCCTCAGCGCCCGGGAGCCAAAGCGCCGTCCAGGCCGGCGCACTCCATATCAGTGTGCCTCCGACGCACAGCGCAGTAAATTTATGCCGGACAGTATTAGCACCAGCCGCCAGTGGCACCCGGATAGGAGGCTCGTTTGTCAAATCCATATCTTGGGGTGCCATGCACATCGCGTGCTTCGACAAGCTCAGCACGAACGGTTCCTATGTGATGGGCATTTACTTACCCGGTCATCCTGAGCCTGTCGAAGGATGACCCCAGGGAATGCTATGGAAGAACACGCACAAACCGTTACCCGCGAAGAAGAAATCAAACGCGGAGCCCTCTCCTTTGGCGCCCAGGTGTGCGGCATTGCCGATGCTGCTGGTTTTGATGAAGAGACACCCACAGGATTCCGGCCACGTGACCTGCTGCCTAACGCGCGTAGCGTGATCGTGGTCGGTGGCGCCCAACCGCGCGCGGGAGAGTGGATGAGCCCCTCGGTGGATACCATGACCACGACCAGCACCGCTGACCGTATTAACTCGGTGGCGCGTAAGCTGGCGCAGGAAATCGAGAACCGCTACGGCTATTACGCCCTCTTTGTTCCTCCTGGCACCCGCAAGGGGAATCAGCCGTTCCTCAGTCTTATGTTAGCCGCCGAGTTGGCAGGTGTGGGGACTCGCAGCTTAGCCGGTCCGGTGCTTCATCCGGTCTACGGATTTCTCTACTACGCGGGAGTGATTACCACGTTGCCACTTAACGCCGATGGCCGGTTGAGTGAGCCGGCATGTCCGGCGCCGAGCTGTGTGGAAATGTGGGAACGTGAGGGTACCACTCCGTGTCTCAGTATTTGCCCGGCCAAGAGTGGCGGTTGTCTGGATGGCAAGATTGAGAACGGCAGACTGGTTGAGACTTATTACAACCGTGACCGTTGCCATACGCGCGTGTATACCAATTGGATCCCCGGCTTTCAGAAGGTGCTGGAAGAGGCGATGAGCGAAGAGGAGCGGGAGAAACGCAAGATGCTGCTCTTTGGCAACTTCTTTACCAGTACGTTATGGTCCCTGACCTTCTCGGCGCAGAGCCAAGGGCAGTGCTTTGAATGCATGCGCGTCTGCCCGATCGGCAAGGTAGTAAAAAAGTAAAACGTAAGGCGTAAAACGTAAAGAAGAAGGGTTCGGTATTTTTTTTTACGTTTTACGTTTTATTCTTTATGCCTGATTACATTTTACGTCTTTAGGAAAGAATCTGGAGGGACAGCTCTATGGGTGTCTTCACCGTCGATCCTACTATCTATCGTCGTTACAAGGACGAAGTGTTACGGCTCAGCAATTCGTTTCAGCGCAATATCAAGATTGATCTTCCCAATCGTACCCGTGGTCTGTCTGACAAAGAGATTGCCGAGCGTTTGGGATTGGATGAGCGGACCGTGAGTGAGATCCGCTGCGTGGCCGAGCGCGATTGTTATGGCCTTGACGAGTTGGAACGGGCGATTGAGTTCAAGGAAAAGGCGTGTCGAGAGTATCTAGAAGGGACGCGGAAGAAGGTCAAGCAAGGACTGGGCAATGAGGACTGAGTGCTGAGTAAGCGAAGAGTCAGAATCCGATAACTCAGTCCTCAGTCCTCAGCACTCAGTCCTGCGGGTGGTTGACGGGAGGTTCAGGGGACAATATTCTAACGATCGTTCGATTTTTTACCCCCACGGGAGGGAAACCCATGGCTGAGCTTAACAAGGTCCATTCCCCCGTAGCGATGACTCCAGAATACAAAAAGATGGTGATGCAACTCCTGGAGAGTCAGGGAGTGCGGGAGTTCATGGCGGCGAACATTTTTAGCGATGCGCTCAAGTTCATCCCAACCCTGCGTCTCAAGGAATTCCTCGCTAAACAGGTGGTCGAAGAATTGGAGCACTACGAAGCAACCCTCCGCTTGTACCGTGACTTGGGTGGCGACCTTGAGGCGGTAGTAGCGGAAAAGGTCAAACAATACGGTGGAGTGCCGTACGTCAAAAGCTGGTTCGAACTGGCGGTGTGCCAATTTCTCTACGATCGCGCCGGTGAATTTCACTTAGCGGAATATCGCCAGTGTAGCTATGTGCCTTATGCCAAAATCGTGGGAAAGATCCTGGCGGAGGAAGAGGAACACGAAAGCTTTGGCGAACGGGTCATGGTTGAGGCCTGTCGCACTCCGGAGTATCGCCGCCAGGTTCAACAGCTCTTCAATAAGTGGCTCAGCTTTTCGCTCACCTCGTTTGGTCGGCCCGGCACTGCGGGCAACCGCTTTGCGATCGCGGCTGGCCTTAAGACTCGTGATAGTGGAGAGGTGATGCAAGCCTTCATTAACGACATTAAGCCTGGGATGGCGAAGTGCGGTCTGGCTTTTCCGTCTGATCTGGGCGTGGAGACGCCAGTGAATCTCGACCTCTCTCTGTCAGCCGCGGCGTAACAGCGCCCGTGCTTTTCCTAAGGTAACAACCCATGCCAACTGCATACGATACGACCATGCCTGGTGCAGAGACGGGTCTCGGACCCGCTCCTACAGGTTCCTCTCCCGTGCAGCCGGGAAGCGCTCCAGTAAAGAAAGTCAGTAAAAAATTCCCCCTTGCGCCGGTGCGCTGGCCAACTGCCCAAGAGGCGCAGGCGCGTGTATGGTTTTCTCCTATTCGCATTGGCCAGTCGTTGGTAGAGGCGCGCACCTGGGTGCCAGCCATGGTGCCGTGGCGGGCGACGGAGGATGGAGTTGTCACGCCTCAGGTGCTCGAATGGTATGAGCGCTACGCCCGCGCGCAACCCGGTGTCCTGGTGGTGGAAGCCACCGGGATTCGTGATATCCCCAGCGGTCCGCTCTTGCGTATCGGTCACGATCGTTTTCTCGATGGCCTGAAGAAAATGGTGGATGTGGTCCACCGCACCAGTAAAGGGCACACACGCTTCTTCATTCAGATTATCGACTTCCTCACCATCCGCCGCCGGGTGCCCAAGGAAAAATATTTTGAGCGCTTCTTCAAGCTCACCGACGCGCACCGCCGCCGCCTGGCGCAACTGACCAACGAACCCGAGTGGGGGGAGGCAACGGCTCACGCCGTGGGAGAAAAGTTATGTTCACTCGCCGAGGCCGAGTTAGGCGAAATTCTCACGGCGCGTGAGGTCGAGACCTTACAGATGGGCTACCGCGAGTGGGTCACCGACCTAGATCTGCCTCCTATTCGTGAACTGCCACAGGTTTTGCCCGGCCTGTTTGCCGATGCTGCCGAGCGGGCGCAGAAAGCCGGTTTCGATGGGGTAGAACTGCACTACGCGCATGCCTACACCATGGCCTCATTCCTCTCGCGTTTGAATACGCGATCCGATGGCTATGGTGGCCCCAAGGAGAACCGGGTGCGGCTGCCATTGGAGGTGTTTGCCGCCGTGCGAGCGCGGGTGGGCGCTGACTATGTGGTCGGTTGCCGTTACTTGAGCGATGAGATCTTTGCCGGCGGCAACCGCATTGACGATGCCGTCTACTTCGGGGTCGAATTTGCTAAAGCCGGGATGGATTTCTTGTCCATTTCCCGTGGCGGCAAGTTCGAAGATGCTAAACAACCGCGGATCGGCGAGGCGGCCTATCCCTATACTGGTGAGAGTGGGCTTGAGTGCATGCCCACCGTCCATATCAGTGCGCCTGGCCCTTTCGGACGTAACATCTCGTGTACTCAACAGATCAGACAAGGAGTGCGTGCGGCCGGTCTGACGCGGCGCGCCAATCTCTAGCGGACCCGGATTGGTGGATGAAAATGAAGCTGGGACGGGGAACGGAAATCAATCGCTGCCTGTTCACCAACTATTGCGAGGGGCTGGACCAGCGACATAAGGAAGTGACTTGCAAGCTGTGGGACCGCAAATTTACTCCTGGAGAGGAACTCAGTCTGGCCAAAGACGGCCAACGCCGATTGGCGGCACCGGACTGGAACCCCTAAGAATTGCGGATTGTCGAAAACAAGGAGTCTCAAGTCCCAAGTCTCAAGTCTCAAGTCTCAAGCTTCAAGCCCCAAGGGAGGGGCGGCTAACGATGGCTCCTGGAACGGCTGAAAATCAGAAAGTGTGGCAGAAGGGTAAGAAGCGGCGTCCGCCGATGCGCACCAGCGCCCGAGCGGGTGAGACCACTACCTCGCGCTATGATGCGCAGCTTGAGCAGCTCCTTGACATCGGCGCTGAGATTTTTTCTGAGAAGGGCTACCACGATGCGTCCATCCGCGCCATTGCTGAACGGGCGCGCATGAGCCTGGCCGGGTTGTATTATTATTTTCACAGCAAAGAGGAACTGCTCTTTCTCATTCAGGATCACGCCTTTGGTTCGATCTTGGCCAACTTAGAGGAAAGCTTACATGGGGTCACTGACCCGCAGGAAAAGCTTCGCCGTATCGTGCTCAATCATTTTCGGTACTTCATCCAACACATGACGTATCAGAAGGTGTGTGCCTTCGAGCAGGAAATTTTGCAGGACAAAGACTATTACACGCTGGTCGAAAAAAAGCGGCGCCGATACTTTGAACTTGTGCGTGAAGTGTTGCAAGACGTCAGCGGCACAAAAGAGTTTCCCATCAAATTGGGGGCTATTACCCTGTTCCTCTTTGGCTCTATGAGCTGGATCCATATGTGGTACAACCCCAAGAAGGATGGGAAACCGGAGGACATGGCGCACACATTGACGGACCTCTTTCTGCACGGATTCCTCGCATTGGGGGCAGGAGAGGAAGCGGAGAGCAAAGGGAGAGCACGCGCATGCGACTCCAAGGTAAAGTCACTTTGATCACTGGTGGTGGGCGCGGCATTGGCCGGGCTCTGGCGTTAGCCTTTGCTCGCGAAGGCGCAGCGGTGGCGGTGGCTGCGCGTACCCAGACCGAACTCGATAAGGTGGCAGCCGAAGTGGCGGCCTGCGGCCGTCAGTCGTACGCGGTGGCCTGTGATGTGACGGAGAGAGCAGCCGTCCTCCAGATGGTAGCCGCCGTACACGAGCGGTTTGGCCGGGTTGATATCTTGGTCAATAATGCCGGGACGGGTCGCAGCGCGCCTTTCTTCAAGACCGATCTGGAGATGTGGAATCAGCTGCTCGCCTTGAACGCCACCAGCATGTATCTGGTTACACAAGCGGTGATGCCAGGCATGTTGGAGCGTAAATCTGGGCGGGTGATCAATATCGTCTCGACCGCGGGTAAAATTCCTTTTCGCTATTGCACTGCCTATGTGGCCTCCAAGCATGCCGCTCTCGGATTCACCCGGGCCCTCGCTTTAGAGGTGGCCGGCAGTGGGGTGACGGTGAATGCCATTTGTCCGGGCTGGGTTGGCTCCACCGGTCTGTTCGAGGAAACCATTGCCAATATCGTGAAAACCACCGGGCGTGACGCGACCGTCGCGCTGAAAGCCTTAGCGGATATGAGTCCACTGAAGCGCGTCATGCAACCAGAAGAGATTGCCCATGTGGCTCTGATGCTTGCCGCGGATGAAGCTGCGGGCATTAACGGCCAAGGCCTCAACGTGTGTGGCGGGTCGGTGATGGACTGAGGAAAGTACTGAGGTATGACGAGGTCGTTCTTGGGTTCCCTCTCCCCGTGGGGCCTTGATTAATCAAGGCCCCACAGAGGGGCAGCCTGCCTGCCGCTGGGCAGGGGTGAGGGGAACAGTCGCGGCAACGAATCTACTCATGACACCTCGTTCCCAGGCTCTGTTTGGGAACGCCAGTGCCAGGTGCGGCAGAGCCACGACCTCAGGGCATACTCAGGCGGAGCCTGGGCATGAGAAATGCCTTACGGCCGAGGTAAGATGTCCACTACTGCGATTGAACCCCCACCTGGCAAGGACAATACCTCACCCGCAAAAGCGTGCTGCTGTTTGCGGTAACTCCGCGTACCAGGATCTGGAGCGGAGGACACTTCGATCCGGCGATCAGGCAGATTCACAATCCACAATTCTGGGATGCCGCTGGCCGCATAGGCTGGAGTCTTGCGGCCGCGATCATAGGGAATACTGACGTCGGCCACCTCGATAAGAAGCAAGATCTGCCCTGGCTGCGGGTGGGCTCGGCCGTAGTCATCCGGGTCAGGAACACAGACCGCGATATCAGGCTCCGGCTCGCTCCAGTCGTTAAGCACGATGGGAAGCTGGCAACGAATACAGGTTATATTGCCAATCAGTTGTTCTAGTCTATGGGCCGTACGATACACGGTCGAAGCATGAGGGGTATTCTGCGGGCTCATGGTGATGATTTCTCCATCGAGTAACTCCACTCGTTCGTCACAAAAGAGCCCAGCCTCGGCCATACGATAATATTCGTCCCGCGTAAAGCGGTGGACAGTCGGAACGGCAGAAGAACGTGATGCCATAAAAAAATGGTAGTCTTTCACTCAGCAATTCGCAATCCACAGTCGGGTGCATAACAATTTCGTGGTAATTCAATCAGAGTTGCCTGCCACCCCGCCGTTCACCCTTCGACGGGCTCAGGGCGAACGGGGCTGGGGAGTAAAGGCGTGGGGAATTTTCCGTTCGTGCTGAGCTTGTCGAAGCACGCAGACAGGGAGCCACCAGCCTGCCAATATTTTGATATGCACCCTCCACAGTCCGCAATTATTCAGGCCCATCCGGGCCTTGCTGTGCCAGGATACTGACATTGTCACCAGTGAGGCTACGCAGTAAGGCGAGCAGAGTTTTTTTCTCTTCAGACGTTAGATGCAGCGGTGAGATACGCGGGTCTTGTCCTTCGCTGCCGGTCCCGCCACGGTCATAGTACTCGATGACCTCTTCCAGGGTGAGCAGCACGCCGTTGTGCATGTATGGTGCCGTCAACGCCACGTTGCGCAGGGAGGGGGTCTTGTAGCGCCACAGGTCGGTGGGATCAAGCGTCACCTCGTATCTGCCCAGATCCTTGCCTGGTGGAGTGAGGATCTCATCGACTTGGGCGCGCGGCATATGCGCGATCAGTCCCCCGCCTAAGTCCACGTCCACGGTCTTCTCGGGAATCAGTGGTAACTGC
>JACQEL010000724.1 GCA_016200595.1 Deltaproteobacteria bacterium | reverse complement strand
GCTATCCGGGGCAAATGCTTCGCCCCTACCCACGCAGCCACGAACAGTGTCCTCATGTCGTGCATTCCGGTTTAGTGTCACGAAAGACGAGGACTGCCCGGGCAGCCTCCGTCAGATATGACTTGGTGAATTCTGCAATCTATGAGTATTGCCCACAGGTGGTAGCAGCATTTCGTCGGCGTGGTGATGAAATCGTGGCGCATGGTCGGACCAACTCTGAGCGGCAGGCAGCCTTGAACAGGGAAGACGAGGCACAGTTGATTAAGCATGTTACTGAGGTGATCACGCACCACGAAGGGAAGCGTCCGACAGGTTGGTTAGGTCCCTGGATCTCCCAAGGCTTCTACACGCCGGATCTTTTGAAAGCGGCAGGGTATACGTATCTCCTCGATTGGTGTCACGACGACCAACCCACCTGGTTTTGCACTGACACGACGCCCATTTTGTCAATCCCTTATCCGCAAGAGATCAACGACATCCCTGCAATTGTGGCGCGAAAGATTGAGGCGGCGGCATTTGCAGACATGATTATTGATCACTTTGATGAGATGCTGGAGCAATCCACGGCGCAACCTCTCGTCTGTGGTATTGCCTTGCATCCGTATATCGTTGGCCAACCTTTTCGCCTGCGACAGTTGCGTCGAGCTTTAGCCCATATTGCGCTGCTAAGGACTTGTTTGACGTCGCCGGCTATAGAGTCTGTGCCGGCAATCCTGACTGGCTGCGCACCCATGCGCCGGCGGAAAAGACTGCGCCTGCTGTACAAACACTGCTGGATGCTGGAGCTACCTTAGTGGGTAAAACTCTCACCGACGAGCTAGCGTTCAGCATGAGCGGCGAAAATATCCATTACGGCACTCCGGTCAACCCTGCTGCGCCTGACCGTATTCCCGGAGGCTCGTCTAGTGGCTCTGCCTCGGCGACCGCCAGTAAATTGGTGGATTTTGCCCTCGGCACGGACACCAGCGGTTCGATACGTGTTCCCGCCAGCTACTGTGGTTTGTTCAGTATGCGCCCAACGCATGCGCGGATTTCCTGTCAAGGAGTTGTTCCTCTAGCTCCGAGTTTTGATACCGTCGGATGGTTCGCCCGCGATGCCTCATTGTTACAGCGGGTCGGCGAAGTCCTGCTGGCCGAGCACCCCCCTTCGACTCTGCCTACACGTTTACTCATTGCCGACGATGCCTTTGCGCTGGTAGAGGAGTCCAGCCGAGTGTCCTTACAAAGGGTTGTTGCGCAGATCGCGACAAGGACCCAGGCGGTCGAACATATCAAGTTGTGTCAGACCTCGTTGGAGACTTGGCACGCAATGGAATTGGTACTCAAGGAATATGAGGTATGGCAGACGCACGGTCCCTGGATTCGCAGCGTCCAACCAAAGCTCGCTCCGGATATTGAGAAACGATTCTTACGGGCAGCGACAGTCACGGCAGATAAAAACGCGGAGGCGCAAAGACAGCGCATTGCTCTGCGGGCTGCTGTCCTGGATCGCTTGGGCGAGGATGTCGTACTGTGTTTACCGACTGCTCCTGGGATTGCCCCCGTGAAGAATACCCCCAGCGACACTATAGAGAGAACCCGTCGCACCACACTGACCTTAACCTGCCTGGCTGGTCTGGCTGGTCTTCCGCAGGTAACCTTACCTCTTGCTCAAGTTGCGCAGTGTCCGATCGGCATCTCGTTTATAACTGCACCGGGCAGGGATACGGCGCTCCTCAGTTATGCGCAACAAGTGAGTAAGAGTAGTCTAGGTTAGTTGACAGCAGCCTTCATCGGGAATCACGAGCTGTCTCAACTTTGCCGGACACCATCCAACGGGTGCGTTCGTGCTTCTTCTTATTCTACTTTCCCCGTCGGTGTAAATTTGTCAAAAAGAATACGCTCCTCGCGAATGCCTTTCCTGGCCAGCACGGGAAGTGCTGCATCGATCATCGGCGCTGGACCACACAGGTATACATCAACCTCTGATCCTGCGGATAAGGTTTGGGCAACGACCTCAGTAATGAGACCGGTTTCGCCCTCCCAATGCTCTTCTGGAAATGGCTCGGACAGCGCGGGGATGAAGCGGAACTCCGCTAGTCGAGCCTGCAGTTCTTCTAGTTTATCGAGGTAAAATAGGTCCCTGCGTGCCCGAGCACCGTAATAGAAGGTCACGCGGCGCTTGAGACCGCGTTCAGCGATATCGTTGAGCAACGACCAGAGCGGCGCCATGCCAGCGCCACCACCGATCAGCACCACGTCGCGAGCTGAGTTCTCGCGCAGTACACAAGAGCCATAAGGGCCAGTCACTTCCAGTGCAGTACCGACGAAGCTCTCGTCGAGCAAGCTGGAAAAACGACCGCCAGGGAAAACCTTAAGAACGAATTCGAGGTGATCGTTCGCTGTCGGAGTGTTGGCCATCGAGTATGAGCGATGTTCCTCACTGCCAGGAATGCGGATATCGACATATTGGCCGGCTCTAAAGCGCAATTCCTTTGGCTCAACCAGCTGGAGTACCAGGCGTTTAATATCATGGGTGAGCGGTTCGATTGCCGACACGATGGTTTGCACGGTTTGGACGGGCAGGCCAGAGAGGATCATCTCCTCATCATAGTTGAGGAGTTCGACCGTCAAGTCGCTATACGCGTGGCTGCGACACAGCAGGACGTAACCTTGTTCCCGCTCATAGTCAGCCAGGGCAAAGGTAGAGTATTTTTCCATTTCGAGATCGCCCTCGACCAACAGCGACTTACAGGAAGCGCATTGGCCCTCCTTACAGCCGTGCATCAGGCTCACCCCCTGGCGAAACGCAGCCTGGAGGACCGTTTCGTCTTCGTTGGCCGAGATTTCGACGCCAACCGGCTCGAATCGTACTTTATGGGCAGTCATGGTTTCCTTCTTTACTTTCTCGCCCGCAGCAAGGGCAGGAGCAAAAGCTTACGACTCTGTCTCGGCCTATCACGGAAGAAGCAAGAAGCAAAGAGTTCCTCATCGTATTGCTACGTGATGAGGCGGGCCAGCCGCTGGGAACCGCAGCCCTCATTCGTAATGTGACCACCCGTTGGCAACAAGAGCGGACGGTGAAAGAGCGCTTGGCTGCACTAGAAAAGACCAGTGCTGAGCGATGAGTCCTGAGTCCTGAGAGAAATGCTTTTCTTTCCCTCTCAGCACTCAGGACTCGGAACTCAGGACTTCTTTTCTTTCCTCGCGTCCTCGCTACAATAGCAAGTCATGACTAAGACAACCGATGTGGTGGTAATCGGTGGCGGGGTGATTGGCTCGGCTATTGCCTGGAACCTCGCCGAACAGCAACAACAAACCCTCTTGGTGGAAAAGAACCAGCCAGGACAAGAAGCCTCGGCCGCAGCCGCGGGGCTGCTGTCTGTAGCGAGCGGACGCTCTAAACGCGGCCCGATGTATCACCTTAAGCGCGCCAGTCAGCAACTCTATCCTCAGCTCATTCGTGAACTGGAGGAACGTACCGGTATCGACATCGAATATCAGACCGTGGGGGTGCTGGATCTGATTCGTACGGATGCGGATGAGAAGAAATACCGTCAGTTATATGAGTTGCGGCGCGAGCAGGGATACCCTGCGACCTGGCTCTCAGCTGAAGAGGTGCATCGCCTCGAACCGGCGCTGACCACTGAACTGCGTGGCGCGGTGCACTTTCCCAGTGATCATCATTTGCACAACGGCAAGCTCGCCGAGGCCTGGGCACAGGCCGCGGCGCAACGCGGAGTGATCCTGAAAACAGGCGCTACGGTCAGTGAAGCGCGCATTACCGGAAACAAGGTTACCGCTGTTCGCATCGGCGACGAATGGCTCAGCACCAACACTGTGGTGATCGCGGCAGGCTCATGGTCGCGTCAAGTCGGAGAAATCTTCGGCCTTACCATTCCGGTCGAGCCCGCCAAGGGGCAAATGCTCGCTGTGCGCGCTACACCTGTACGCCATGTCATCGCTTGGGACGAGCATTACCTGGTGCCCCGCAAGAACGGTGAGGTAATTATCGGTTCCACTGTTGAATTCATCGGGCATAACAAAGATGTCACTCTGGAAACTATCCGGCTTTTTATCGAGCGCTCTGAAGCTTTGGTCCCGGGAATCAGCAAAGTCCCATTGAGCCGCTTCTGGGCAGGTTTACGTCCTTATTCTCCCACCCGACGGCCAATCTTATGCCGTGCGCCGGGCCTTGAGAACGTCATTATCGCCACGGGCCATCACCGCAATGGCATCGTGCTGGCGCCGATCACCGGAAAACTCGTGAGCGAGCTCATCACCACCGGGCAAACCTCGATGTCGCTAGAACCGTTTGCCCTGCCGCGTGAGCCTCTGCCGCCACCGGCCGCGGACGAGTCGCCGGACGAAGCAGAGTAAAAGCAGTTATCAGTTGCCAGTTGTTAGTTGTCAGCAAAAGCTGAGAGAGCCAAGCGTATGCTTCTCCTACTGATCACTGACAACTGCATACTGACAACTAACTCAGGAAACGTTGCACCAAGCCCAACAGTGTGGCATACTCGCGAAGGTTGCCCAGGAAGGCGCTGGATTTTTTGAGAAAGGAGGACGGTTATGGCTGATGTAACAATTCGTGCGCTAAAGAATGGTCCCTATGAAGTGACAGGAGGGGCCAAGGTCACCGATCAGAAGCGGACGGAGTTCAAGGCGCAAGGGGATCCCATCTACCTCTGCCGCTGCGGACAGTCCGCCAACAAACCGTTTTGCGATGGCACTCACCAGAAGTGCGGGTTTAAAGCCGAAGAGATCGCGGCATAACAATACATTCCAGTTCGGTCTGAAGCCCTGGAGCCGTCATTGCTCCGGGGCTTTTTTTTGCTCGCTGCCTGCAGGTTGGTTGCTGAGAATCTGTACGGCGCGCACGCCCGCGCCGTAGCGGTACACCAGTTCGCCGCCAAGGTACCCTTGCACAATCAATCCTGCCAGTCCGAGTACAGAGAGCACGACAAACACGGCAGGCAAGCGACCGTGAATTCTTGCCCGGACGATAGCAAGAATGAGAAAGAGACCCAAGAGCCCGTATCCCAGGTATTCGTGGTAGAACAACACCCCTTGAACTTGCGGATCGAATACACTCGCCGGTCGGGGAAGTTCCTGCTCGATCCAGCCGCTCAACACTGCCAGTCCAGTGGCTTCGACCCCGGCAAAGAAACTCAGACGCCCAGCGTATTGCCACTGTGGGTGCTGGCGCCAACTGCCAGCCCAATCAAGGACAAGACCAAAGACCGTCAAGGCGAGAGCAAAGTGGACACAGATGGGATGGAAAGTCAGGAGGGTCCCGACTTCGAGCGGCGGCACCAGCACGTCGTCTTGGGCATGGGTGGCAGTGGCACAGACGAGAAGCAGTCCAGCAAGCAAGAAGTTCCAAGTTCCAAGTCCCAAGTCCCAAGTCAAAGAGCGGACTTTTTCATCCGGACTTCGGACATCGAACATCGGACAGCGGACTTCGGACATCGGACTTCGGACTTCCAACTGCGCCATGCCGTTCTTATGTCATTCCCCTCTCTGTGTTACAAACACTGAGAATCCTTGATGAAGGAAACGGGAGGAAACAGTGGTCCAAGACGAACCAGTTGAAGTGGCACACGTGGGCGAGGTCGAACCTGGCACGACGAAAAAATT
>JACQEL010000053.1 GCA_016200595.1 Deltaproteobacteria bacterium | reverse complement strand
GGCCGTCCCACAACTTCTTGGTGAGACCAGCCGAAGATAAGCTCTGCCTGGGGGTTCCAGGCGGTGATCAGGCCAGCGGTATCTATAGTGATGACGGCATCAAGTGCGGCATTGACGATGAAGCGGTGGCGCTCTTCACTCTCTTGCAACGCCTCTTGGGCTCGCTTGCGTTCGGTGATGTCAGAGCCGATGCCGATGAGAGAATTCCCGGGTCCTTTCGCATCCTGCCACAGCAGCCACCGCCGATTGCCCTGTTTATCCTGCACCTCGCCCTCATAGGAGGTAGGGTTGACTGCCTGCTCTCCTTTCGCTGCCGCCGACAAATAATGCTTGATGCGTTGGCGTTCCTCGTTGTCCGTTCTCGTCAGGTTCAGCCAGCCGTCGCCCAGGACCTCGTCGGGCGAGTACCCTAACAGTCTGTATACTGAGGGACTGGCAAAAGTAATCTCGCCCTGTTCATTGGCAACGAACACCAAATTCTGCACGGCCGAGACAATATGATCCGCGAGCTGGAATTGTTTTGCAATCTGCGTGCCTGCTTCGCCGTCCGGAAGTATCTCCTCTGCGTGCGCGTGTGCAGCGATCTCCGCCTGCAGGTCTCTCACCTGTTGCTGCAGCGCTCGGTTGGCAGCTCGGAGTTCGGCCAGCTCTCGTGCACTGGCTGTCTTAGCTTTGGCCATCCTCCCTCCTTGGCGGTCTTTCCTTCCTCTGGCGGCTGCTCTGCCGAGTTCGATGGCGAATCGACAGTCCACTTCTCCCCTAGAACTCCGTCCTTCCTATGCCCTCTGTCAGGGCAAAGTCAAGGGAAAACGGCAATGCGTGCCGAACCTGAGGCAACGCAAGAGTTCGATCAGTGATCTGAATCTGGAGATACACTGCCACTGATGCTACAGTGCGCTGTACGACAAGCCGCTAAACCGAACGGCAAGAGATTCATACACTCATGCATCCGCGCCTGAATGCCGTAGCGTGCGCTGTGCGCACGTCTTCCCTGTACGCCGCTATTTTCGTGCGCATAGCGCACGCTACCCCGAGTGTACCAACCTCATGCAGCTTGGTTTAGCAGTCAGAGGAGCATCACCATGAAGTTTGGCATCGTGCCGATTAATCTACAGGAGTTCACCAATCCCGACGTCCTGATTCCGTTCGTGCAGCGCGCTGAGGCTCTCGGCTATGAATCGGTCTGGACGGCTGAACATGTGATCATCCCTAAGACGTACACCTCGGTGTATCCCTATAACCCCACGGGGAAAGTGCCTTTCGCGGTTGACGCCGCCATCGTTGATCCCCTGGTGGCGCTGACCTTCATTGCCGCGGCCACTACACGCCTGCGGCTTGGCACCGGGGTAAATATTCTGCCGCAGATGAATCCCCTGTACTTGGCCAAGTGGGCCTCTTCACTGGATCACCTCTCCCGTGGCCGGCTCATGCTCGGGGTAGGAATCGGCTGGCTGCGAGAGGAATTTGACGCGATTGGGGTGCCATTCGCACACCGGGGCCGGCGCGCCGATGAATATCTGCAGGCGCTCAAAGCCGTCTGGAGTGGTGAGGAAGTTAATTACCAAGGCGAGTTCGTGCACTGGCAAGGGTTTATGATGCGGCCTCGACCCGTGCAGCCCGGTGGAGTCCCGTTGATCATCGGTGGGATCAGCCCGACGGCCATCCGGCGCGTGGCGCAGTACGGTGATGGCTGGTATGTCATTGCCAAGGATCTCGACGAGTACCGTAGCCATATGCAGGCGCTGGCGGATGAGTGCGCCCGCCAGGGCCGGAATCAGCGCGAACTGGACATCACGGCGTACTGGAACTACTACCGAGAAGGTGTGGACAGTCTGTCAGTCTATGAGGATCTCGGCGTGCAGCGCCTCTTGATCAATGTGCATGCCTTACGGGAGCGCGACGTCACGGTCGCCCTGGAGCGCTTTGCTGAGAACGTGATTGCCAAGCACGGCTAGTGGTCTGTCAATGTGAATTTGAGGGGTACTGTCATTCTGAGCCGGAGGCGTACAATGTACGAATGTCGTGTGTTTTGATTTGCAGCGGTTTTCATTTGAGCGAGGAGACATGGCGTCTTCTCAGTCGTAGGCCGGGATAAGGCCGCAGGCCGTTCCCGGCGTGCGCGTCGAGGCCGGAAACGCTCCGCCTATTCCGGCCTACCTTTTGTCTCTCTTCGGTCAAGGGCAAACCGCTGTAGATAGAGTCACAGGTTATTGCGTCGGCGTCCGGGTGCCGACCGCGCCACAGCTGCGGAGCTGCTCCAACTCTGTCGCGCTAAAGCCCCACTCCTGTAACGCCTCTTCCGTATGTTCTCCCGGCCGGGCAGGTGGCCGTTGGACCGCACTGGGGGTGCGGCTGAACCGCGGCGCCGGCCCCGGTTGCACCACCCCGTCGACCTCCACAAAAGTGCCACGATGCCGGTTATGCGGGTGAGCAGGCGCCTCTTGCATACTGAGGACGGGCGCGAAGCACACCTCACTCCCCTCCATGAGATGGCACCATTCCTCGCGGGTCTTGGTGCGGAAAATCGCCGCCAGTCGGTCGGTCAACGCCGGCCACGAGGGCTTATCGTTCTGGCGCGGAAGTTCCTGATGTTCCAGGCCGGCTAAGCGGAGCAGTTCGGCGTAAAATTTAGGCTCAATCGACCCGACCGACACATATTTCCCGTCGCGGGTTTCGTACACATTGTAATAATGCGTGCCGGTATCCAGGATGTTGTCGCCCCGCTGATCGGTCCAGCGCCCGGCTGCCCGTAACCCATAAATGGCCGCCATCAACGACGCCGCCCCATCGACCATCGCCACATCGATCACCTGGCCTTTCCCTGATTTCTGTGCCTCTAACAGAGCGGCCACCACCCCCAGCGCCAGATAAACTCCACCACCGCCGAAGTCCCCCACCAGGTTCAGAGGAGGCACTGGGGCTTCGCCTCTGCGCCCAATCGAATGCAGCGCCCCGGTCAGGGCAATATAGTTAATGTCATGGCCAGAGGCATGCGCGAGCGGCCCCTCCTGGCCCCAGCCGGTCATGCGGCCATAGACCAGCCGCGCATTGCGCGCCAGACATTGCTCTGGCCCAAGTCCCAAGCGTTCCATCACACCAGGACGAAACCCTTCGATCAACGCGTCGGCTCGCTCGACCAGTTTGAGCGCAGCCGCCGTGCCTTCCTGGTGCTTCAAGTCAAGCGCCACCGACCGGCGGCCTCGGTGCAGCACGCTGTACTTGGCATCTGTTGGGATCCCGAGGTTGGCCTCTTCGGCCCGATCGATGCGCAGCACCTCTGCGCCCATATCCGAGAGCAGCATCGCGCACATAGGGGCAGGGCCGATCCCCGCAAATTCGACGATTTTGTAGCCGGACAAGACTCCCATATATTGGCCTCCTGCTTATGAAGTTTAGACGGTAAACACCGCACGCTGTTACCGGACTGACGCTTACAGTTTTCCTGCGCGATCTTATCGCTCGCACCGACATTGTCAAAGGCTCAAGCGCAATACGGTTGGGCGGTTGGTATCACGTTGATAGCTGCGGTCACTATATATCAATTTACCAACGCAGACCTCCCCGCCTGAGACAAAACGGGCAGTGATGGGAGCAATAAGTGTTTTCGGGTCACAATTGCCTAAGGCAGGCTGAGCAGGGGATTCCTTCCGGGGCGCCTTCATGGCTGGCGAGGATATCAGCCCAGCATAGCACCAAAGAACTTCGCAAGCTGAGACAAAGCCAACCGCCTCACAGCTAAGGCGAGGCGGTTGATAGGAAACAAACGCCCTTACTTCATGCAGATCGCATTGAGTTTATTGCCGTCCAGATCGCGGAAATAGCCAATGTACGGTCCCTTCTCTCCCCCGCGTCGTCCTGGTGCTCCCTCATCCGTGCCGCCCAATTCCAGCGCCTTTTTGTAAAGGGCGTCGACTTTCGCCGGACTGTCGGCGGCCAAGGCGACCATCACCCCATTGCCGACGGTCGCACTCTTGCCATCAAAGGGGGTGGCAACGGCGAGATTCGGCGCGCCAGGCTTCCCCCAGAGTTTAATGCGGCCTGCATCCATCAGGACCTTAATCCCAGGATCGAGTTCGGCGAAGAGGGCATTATAGAACTTCGTCGCCCGCTCCATGTCCTTGGTGCCGATCGTCACATATGCAATCATCGCGGATCTCCTTTCTTTCTCATCCGTTGGTGTTCGGCCCTCGGCAGCAGTATCTTTCATTTTGCTAGCTGCCAATATTGCCAGGATGAGTGGCCGATTGGAAGAGATGATATTCTGTGTCTTGCCGTAACAGAGATCAGGGGAGGAGGCAAGCGATGGCGCGAAATTGCTGGTATAAGCAGTCCTCTATAGGAAGGAGAAAATCTGATGACAGTCCAGTTTGCTACGATTCCGGTTGTGCACCACTATGCCGAGCTTCCGCGCTTAGTCCAACAGATTGAGACCTGGGGGTTCGAAGCACTTGGCGTGCCTGATGCCCACTGGCTCTGGCCAGACTGTTATGTGACCCTCACTCAATGCGCGCTCAATAGTCGGAGACTGCGGATGGGAACATTTGTCACCAATCCCTTGACGCGTCATCCCGCAGTGACGGCTGGGGCGATCGCCTCGATTAACGAACTCTCTGACGGTCGGGCCTTTCTCGGCATCGGCACTGGAGACAGTGCGGTCTATAACGTTGGCTTCAAAGCCGCCACGGTTGCTCAGTTTCGCGAATCCCTCTTAGCCATCAAGGGATTCTACACCGGAGAAACCCACTATCTAGGGAAACCGGTTCGTCAGGTCTGGGTGAAACGTCCGGTTCCTCTCTACGTGTGTGCCGAAGGGCCCAAGACCCTACGCTTAGCCGGCGAGTTGGCCGATGGTGTGATCGTGGGGAGCGGGCTGACCCCTGAGGTGGTGGATGATGCCTACGCGCGTATCAGAGAAGGGGCCGAAGGGGCCGGGCGGCGGCTTGAAGATCTGGATATCTGGTTTTTTGCTAAAACTAACGTCGCCGAGGACGCCGGGACCGCCGTGGATGAGATTCGCATGGCGCTGGCTGCGAGTGCGAATCATGCCTTTCGCCGCACTCTGGAGGGCAAACTCATTCCGCCCCAACTCCACCAGCCCATTGAAAAGCTCAAGGCCGCCTACCGTCCTCATGAGCACGAGTTGCTTGGCGCGGAGAGGGTTCATGCTCGGTTAGTTGATGAACTGGGGCTGAAAAGCTACTTGGCTGAACGATTTGCCATCGTCGGGACTGCGCAAGACTGTATCGCACAGATTGAGCGTGCGGCAGCAGCCGGTGTGCAGAAAATTTTTCTGGGCCCCATCACTGCAGAGCCGGCCCGCGTGCTCCATACTTTTGCCCAGGAGATTCTGCCACGGTTTCGCTGAACGGTCATCCTTTGTTATTCTACAAAAATTTGCCCTTGGCTGTGTCCTGGGAGCGCGACCATCTTGGTCGCCTGTCAAAGCGGGCGGGACGCCCGCGCTCCCAGCAGAGGACTCAGGCGAGAGAAAACCACTGTAGGGGCTTAACCGTGCTACTCATACACAACTCTGTGGCGCGCACGGGTCACGCTACTTCTCTATATTTTTCCAGAGCCTCTGAGCAGAGACGTCATTACTGTGAGTCTCTACTGTCTAAGTAGTTCTTCTCATTTCGCCTCGATAACGCCGCCCCCTGTGCCAGTCGGTCGTTCGCTTCCCTGCCTGGCTGCGGTGACTTCTTGTAACAATTTCTCCACGATCTCCTGGTCCGGAGGATACACTTTCCGGGCGGTTCTCAGCAGGGCTTCCGCTTCCGTCCACTGCTTCCTTTGCTGAGCGGCTTGGGCCCGCCGGATTAACTTCTCCTCAACTTTCTTATGCTCTTCGTCCTCTGGGCTTCGATTGAGCACTTCATAGCGGAAGCCGGCGGCCGAAGCCAGGTTGGGCATCAGCACCTGAAAGGTGCCGACCCGATCAGGAGCAAGGGGCTGGGGAGTAGGGACAGCGATGCGGCGCGAAAGGAGCTTCTCACCCTGGTCACGAGTAGACACCCACACCACCACATTGTCGGCGCTCCGGACCTTGTCAAGGTTGCGTACCTTACCAGTGACAATCACCACGGGCTGATCAGAACTCGTCACGATATCTTTCATGTCGAAAATCTCTATGCGTGGCAACCAGACTGGACCTATGTTGTCACTCTCCTCTACGTCATGCACATCAACAGTCCACCGGTGCTGAAGAGGTACACCGGATGAGGGAGTAACCGCGACCAGAATCTCGTACAGACCCAGTGGCTGATCTTTGAACTCAAAGACTTCTCGTCCCGGCACTGACTGGCCATTAACGGTCCATTCATAACGAAGGGACGGCTCTGCCACACCGGGCACCTCGACTTGCACCGCAAAGAAGCGGGACTGGTGAAGAAACAAAGAGCAATGATCCTGGTGCGGGGTGAACATGACCTCTCGTAGGGCTGCAGACACCGGGTGCACTTGCACGGTCCAGGTAGTCTCAGCCTTGAGTCTCTTCCGGTTGGTCACCTCAAGGGTGATGCGGTGTACGCCTTCCTCCTTAGCAGTAAAAGTGAAGTGGTCACCCTGGGCTGCCTGCTTGCTATCCACGGACCACGCGTAAGAGAGTTCCTCGTTGTTCGGGTCACTTGCCACTGCCGAAAAATTTCGACTTTCTCCCGACGGGATCACCACCGTCCCTTCATCTGGAGAACGCTGGCCAATCTGGGGAGGCTGCTCAGTCTGGGGAGGCCGCTCCTGGCTGGTGCTGGTGGGCGTCTTCGTAGTTTTCTTCCGCGCTAAGGCCATCCGTTCTACTGCTTGTATCACCCCGGGATCAGCACCGGCTTGGGTTAACCGCCGTCGCATCTCTGCTGTCACGGTATCGAAGCCTACTCCTTGTTCCTCTACAATGGCCGCCACTCGGCGAGGCGTCACCCCTTCCTTCAGCAGATACTCAATCTCTTCGACAGATAAGGGCTTCGGGGCGGCGTACACTCCCACCACGCCGAAGAGCAGACATTGCCAAACGAGGCAGAGGAGAGTAAGCAACTTTCGAGTTTGCATTGATGGTGTCTCCTAGTTTTGTACAGTGATTTCTCAGGGTGTCCACACGACTGACGTCTATCCTTGCTCCGTTTCGCTGCTATACACGTTGGCATCCTCAGGATCAACCGGTACCGGCTTCTGAATAAGTTGGGACAAGGAGGAATGATGAGCAACGAATCGAGAACTAAGATTGATCCTCTGATTGGCCAGGTCGTTCAGGGTCGCTACCGCATACTGCGCACGATAGGCGCCGACAGCATGGGCACCGTCTATGTGGCCGAACAACTGAGTACCGGCCAGAGGGTAGCGGTAAAGATGCTGTCTGGCCAGTATGCCCGCGACGAGGAATTCATTGGGCGCTTTCGTCAGGCAGCCCAACAAGCCGTGGCCCTGAGCCATGACCGCGTGGTCACGACCTATGAGTGCGGTCAGGTAGAGGATGGGAAGTTGTTCATCGCCATGGAGTATGTGACTGGGAAGCCCCTCAAAGAGGTGATCCTGGAGGGACCGTTGCCAGTGGACCGGGCCGTGGCGCTTGGCATTCAGGTCGCCGAAGCGTTGCAGGCCGCGCACAAGGCGGGGATCATTCACCGCGATGTCAAGCCAGAAAACATCATTGTGCGCGCCGGCGACGAGATTAAATTGATGGGCTTTGGCCTCGCTTATCCACGTAATGCCGACGCGCGGATGGCGCAGACAGGCGTCGTAGTGGGAACGTCGGAGTACCTCGCGCCGGAACAGATCGAAGGAGGAGAACTTACTGAGCGGACCGATCTCTATGCCTGGGGAATCGTCTTCTATGAGATGCTGACGGGAAAGGTGCCGTTCTCCGCGCCAACTCCGGCGGCGACGGTGGCCAAGCATTTGCAAGAGCCTCCTCAGCCAGTGCGCCAACTGCGGCCAGACGTGCCAGCAACGAGTGAACGGGTAGTGATGCAGGCCCTGGAAAAGAAACCGCAGACCCGCCAGCGGAATATGGGGGAGGTAATCGCTCAGTTACGAGGGGAAGCCGGACAAGCGACTGGGGGCGGCTTATCCGGGACGAGAATAGCCTCCCAACCGCCAAAAGCGGAGGGTCCCAGCAATACCTGGTTGCTGCGAGGAGCTGCCTTGTTCGGCATCGTAGTGGTAAGTGCGGTAGTGGTGTGGTTCGTGGCGCTGCGGAAAGGAGACAATCTCTCCAAGGGCGGCAGTGGAGGCAAGGAAGAGGGCGCAGCCGTGGTCGTTCCTGAAGCGCCCAAGAGTCCCGAAAAATCGGTAAAATCCCAGGAAAAGGTTCCTGCACTAGAGAGCGTCCCTCCGCAAGAGAAAGAGCTTGCCACTCCAAAGGTTCCTGCGCCGGTGAGCGTTCCCCCGCAAGAGAAACAGCCTACCCCTCCAGAGGAAAAGAAACCTGGAGTTGCCGACCATTTGCGGATCGGCTCGTTTTATATGGATCGTGGGCAGTATGAGGAGGCGGTGGCGCAGTTTGAGGCGGCCAAGGCGCTCGCTCCCAACGATCAAGCAGTGCTCACCAGCCTCGCGCGCGCGCAGAAAGCCCTTGAGGCGGAAAGCCGGATTCGCCGGGCGCGATGACAACAGCACGGGTGCATATCAATTTGCTGGTAATGCAGTCAGAGCTAGCGAAACCCCCGCCGTTCACCCTTCGACACGCTCAGGGCGAACGGGGGGAGGGGGGAAGGCGGTGAAGATTTACCGTTCGTGCTGAGCCTGTCGAAGCACGGACAGAGCCTGTCGTGGGACGTGCCAGAATTCTGCTATGCACCCCAACAGCACGGTTATCTTGACGGTTTAGTGAGTTGCGGATAGGTTGCCTGCCGCTTAGGACAGGAGGCTTAGGATGGACCCACTAGCGATTTTCATGCGCATTCTTGCCGGTACGGCAATCACTCTCGCCGTTATTTCTGCCATCGCTGTGCTTATGCGCGGCTCGAAGACGTAAGCGTTACCTCAATCCTTCAGGATTGAGTGGCACCTCGGGGGTTGTCTGAAGCGTTTGTATGCACGGCCTCCTCTGGTAAGGTCAAGATGGTAGGGGTGTCGTTGATGAGCACTTGACTCTGCGAGAGGAGAGTTTGCGGAGAAAGCTCTTTGCTTAAATAAGCTCGTAGCGGATCGGTGCGAAAATAAAATTTAGCTGCCTCGAGAGGACCAGGTTCGTCTATGTGTTCAGATAGATCATCGGTCTCCGGAAAAGATTTGGAGTGGTAGAGAAGATTGACCATCACCCCATCAGCGGGAACTCGTAGGGTCTCCAGATGGGTGAAGGCTTTGGCGAGAATTTTGTCCCATAGCAGCGCGAGCTGACCATTCTGATCCACTGTCCGGGTGTTGAAGATAAGGCCGGTATCGACCTGAAACACCAGAAATTTGGCGTCCTCTCGGGTTTCGTTGCCGTTGACCTTTATAGAGGCAGTAAGCACTGAGCCACTATGCACAGCGGCATCGAGCAGCCAACTCACTAAGGTGACGGTATCCGGCCCATATTGCTTGTTCAGGTCCTGCAACAAAGTGAAGAACTCTGCTGGCGGAGTCCCGCCTCCCCAAGGTAAATTTTCCTGTGGGTGAGCCTCACGCGCGAGGAGGAGCAGCAGAAGAACTAACCAAGAGCAAAGCGTCTTTTGCATGGTCCGACATCATGCCAAGCTTCGCGGCGCTGGGCAAGTTCTCGGCGTCAGATGTCGGTGTGAGGAAGTATGCCTCCGCAGCGGTTGCTCACAAAAGTTAACGCTGCCCTCGACCGCTTTCCTCCGGCACGCCATCTGGGGGTAGCAGTTTCAGGCGGCCCTGATTCAGTGGCGTTGCTGAGCGCGTTGGTCACCCTCGCCGCGAAACGTGGCTTATGCTTGACCGTCCTCCATGTCAACCACGCCCTGCGCCAAGAAGCAGAACAAGAGCAACACCTAGTTGAATCCCTCTGCCGCGACTGGCAGATTCCTTGTGTCGTTGAGCTTCTCTCTCCCCCGCCAGCGCGCAGTGGCATTGAAAGCTGGGCGCGGACCGAGCGCTATCAGTTTTTTCAGACTGCGCGAAAATGTTACCGTCTCGATGCCGTGGCTCTTGCGCACACTCTGGATGATCAGACTGAAACTGTGCTGTTTCGCTTACTCCGTGGCAGCGCTCGGCGTGGGTTAGCTGGGATCCCGCCGACCCGTGAGGGCTGGATTATCCGCCCGCTCCTCGGCTGTACCCGAGCGGAAGTCATGGACTATGTGACCTCTGAGCACCTGCCGTTCGCGATTGACGCAAGCAATGCCGACCTCCATTACACCCGCAATAAAATCCGCCATGTGCTTTTGCCGTTTCTCGAACGCGAATTTTCTCCTCAGTTACGCCACCATCTGGCTGCGCTAGCGGAAATCCTGCGTGAAGAAGAAGCGTGGCTTGAGTCTCTGGCGACGGCGGCGCGTGAGCGCGTGCAAGAGAGTCCGGCGGTGATTTCTCTAGATCGGCTGGCTGCCGAACCGGTTGCCTTGCACGCGCGTATTCTCCGTCAATGGCTCGCCCAGTGTGAAAAAGTACGTGACGTCGGCTTTCACCACCTGCAAAGCCTCCTGGCCCTGAGTACGGGACATATTCGTGGAAAAATCGAGATTTCTGGGCAGGTGAACGTCAGACGGACCGGGCGCCGGCTGCTGCTTGAAGCGAAACTCGCCGAATCGCTGGTGTCTTCCTATTGTTATCCCTTATCTGCTGGACAACAGCTCCTGATTGCCGAGGCAGGCTGGCAGGTCTCTATGTCCGGCCAGGCCGCTTGGCAAGGGGCTCTGCAGCAGGCATGCTTGACGAACCCCTGGCAGGCGATCTTTGATGCTGGGGTGTTACCCGCTCCCGTTGTTGTTCGCAGCCTCCGACCAGGAGACCGTATCCATCCCCTGGGCATGAAGGGGCGGAAGAAAGTGCAGGGTATATTTATTGATGCCAAGGTCCCCGTGGCGCAGCGCCGTCTCCTGCCACTCATTGCGACTGACGAGGAAGTAGCGTGGGTGCCGGGCTATGTGCGTGGAGAGGTGGCCAAGGTGACCTCCACAACCCGCTGGGTGTACCAGATTGAGGTTAACCCATTGCCGGAGAAATAAGAACTATGTTAGGGTGTCAAGGTTCATGTGAAAGGGGAAAGGAGTGAATAAAGTTTCGCACAATCTCATGTTGTGGCTGGTGCTGGGACTGACGTTCCTTATCCTGTTTAATGTGTTTAGCCGTCAGCAGCCGAAAGAACCCGAGAAGAAGTTTAGTGATTTCTTTGCCCAGGTCGAGAAAGGGGAGGTGGCTGAGGTGGTCGTTCAGGGTCGAACGATCCACGGCAAATTGAAGAACGAGGAACGGTTCAAAACCTATGCTCCCGACGATCCGGATTTAGTGCGGACGTTGCGGGGGCATGATGTCGATATTACGGTCCGACCGGAGGAGGGTGACCCCTGGTATGTGGCGGTGTTGGTGCAGTGGTTCCCCATGCTCCTGTTGATTGGCGTCTGGGTCTTCTTCATGCGGCAGATGCAGATGGGGGGCGGCAAGGCCATGTCCTTCGGCAAGAGCCGCGCCAAGCTGCTCACGGAAAATCAACATCG
>JACQEL010000690.1 GCA_016200595.1 Deltaproteobacteria bacterium | reverse complement strand
TGCCCCAACTGGTCATCGGCTTGCCATCCTTAGGAAGGGCTTGCAGTCTACCAAACGGCGCGGTCTGCCAGCGACAGGGACGCACGATGATCGGCACGACTCTCGCCTCACCTTTTTCGTGTCGCTCCAGCGCTCCCTTCATCTCAATCTCGTAACAATAATCCGAGGCGATGAAATCAGCACTGACCAGCAACAGGATCACCTCAGCACACTGAAAGTTCGCATCAATGGCACTTTTCCACTCCTCACCTGCAGGAATCTTACGATCGTGCCAGGAAGTGATCACGCCGTTACGTTCCAAAATTTTCAAGTGAGCAGCCATTTTATCACGCAGCTCCGTCGTAGGGTGGGTCATGACCCACCCTACATCTAAAATCCTCTGCGCTACGCCTTTCCCCTTCGGCAAGGAAGGTAGGTTAGTCCAACGTAATAAACAACGACTTCCGTGGCTTACCGCCAACAGCGCGGCTAATGTGACCCTGGCCGGTGGTATCTTCGGCTAACAAGATGTCACCGCTGCGGAGGAGCCGTTTCGTGCCGTCGCCGACCTCAATCTCGACTTCGCCTTCCAGATTGACCACATATTGCCGCCGTGGGGCATTGTGAAAGTCGAAGTTGTACGACCCGTCGGTTTCGCGAAAGACAATGCCCGTGGCTTTCATCAACTCCGACATCAAGCCGGCTTTGCCCCCGTCTTTCAGAGAGATTTCTACGTCTTCGAAGTGGGATTTATTGTCCGGTCCAGTGTAGACGCGTGTGACCTTCATGTGCTTTCCTCCTCTTGGGTCAATTTGCCAGTGGAACGATGGCAGCGACCGCCGGCGTGGTACTCACCACCCGAGTGGTATGTCCCGGGCCGGTCGTGTCCTCCGCCAGGGTCGCATCTCCCGGGTTCATACGCCGCGAGGTGCCATCTTTGAAGCCAATTTCGAGCTGACCAGCGAGCACGATAACGTATTGACGGCGTGGCGCCGGATGCCAGTCCATGAAGGCCCCGGCAGGAATATCCCGGAACTGGATATGCGCGGTAGGCCGCTCTTCACCCAGAATCGGATGCGCGCTGATCGTCTGCTCCTCTATGTGAGACTGTCCGTCAGTGCCAGTGTACAAACGAAAGATAGCCATTTTACCCTCCTTTGATTTTTTTGCCGCACCACTAGCGTTTGCCAGTGACGTGCGGCGATCTGCAGCAAACGCTAGCGGTTCTGCCCCTGTTTGGTCAAGAGACGAGCACTCATCATAGCCAAGAATCCCGGATTGCATCCGGGCTACCAGAGGGACAAGGAGCCAGCAAATTCAGTGCGTCCAACTAATAGTGTGCATATGGGGTTGCAACCCTCCGAGGATCTTCATAAGGAGAGGAGAACTCTGCGCCGAGGAAATAAGGAGGACTCAGAATGCAATTAGGCATCTTCAGTTTTAATACCGAATACACCATGCCCGCCGATGAACTCGCGCGGGAATGTGAGGCTCGCGGGTTTGAATCGCTGTGGTTACCAGAACATACGCATATCCCGGTGAAGCGCGAGTCGCCCTATCCGGGCGGCGGAGAGTTGCCCGAGGAATATGCCCATATGTCCGACCCGTTTATCGGACTGGCGGCGGCCGCGGCGGTGACCAAGACTCTGAAGCTGGGGACCGGCATCTCCCTGGTCGTGGAGCACGATCCCATCGTGCAAGCGAAACAGGTCGCCTCGCTCGACCACATCTCTCATGGTCGCTTCATTTTTGGCGTTGGCGCGGGCTGGAACAAGGAAGAGATGGCCAATCATGGCACCCCGCCCCGCAAACGCTGGAAGGTGTTTACCGAACGAATCGAAGCGATGAAGAAAATGTGGACGGAGGACGAGGCTTCATATCACGGGGAGTTTGTCAATTTTGACCGCATCTGGTCGTACCCCAAACCCCTCAGTAAACCGTATCCGCCGATTCTGCTGGGGAGCCTCAACTCTGCGCTCGGCCGGCAGCGCGTGGTCGATTTATGCGATGGGTGGATTCCGGTCGAAACCGCCATCCATGACATGCCGGCGTCGCTGGCCGACCTGCGTGAACGCGCCCAGGCGGCGGGGCGGGACCCGGCGAGTATCCCCATTTCTTTCTTCTGTGTGCATGCGGCAAGTATGGAACGGCTAGAGCGGTATCGGTCACTGGGCGCGGTGCGGACGGTGGTGCGCGCGCCGACGGCAGGCCGCGAAGAAATCTTGCCGTTTCTCGATCGCTACGCCGAGATTGCGCAAAAGCTGGCGTGAAGTCAACAACTATGGCGGGTGCTACGCGGCTCAAGCAGTCTGTTCTTGCCCTTGCTTGCGCCGCTGCGCCTGCAGCCGCGCGACCTGGCCCGCTACCACCCGTACTTTACGCGGAGCGGCTAACCAAACGCAAACGATGGAGAACAAACTGAGGGCAATGGCCAAGCAGAAAGCCAGCGTATAGCTTCCTGTCCGATCGTAGAGGGTGCCAGTCACCCACGGCCCCAAGCCTGCGCCCAGACTCCCCGATATGCCGAGCACGCCGACAATCGCGCCGTAGTGCCGACCTTGGAAGATCTCCATCATTATCGCACTAGACACCGAGGCAAATCCGTACCCTAACAATCCTTGCGCGGCAATCATCAGATAGAGTAACACCGGGGTCGGGGACTGACGCATCATCAGGAGCAGCACGTAACAAAGAACGAAACCCAAGGCACTGATGGTCCAGACCCATTCGCGCCCAATGCGGTCCGAGAGGTAGCCCAGCGCGATTTGGCCGACGCTGCCGGTGAGCCCAACCAAGCCGAGCGCATAGGCTGCGACTTCGGGAGAGAAACCAATCTCGCCCAAATACTTAGTCTGATGCACTTGAATGGCATACCAGGCATACAGACAACTGGCAGAGGCGAGAAATAGCCACCAGAAGCGCATCGTTCTCAGCGCCCGCGCCAGGGTCCAGTCAGTGGCAGCCCAGGCATGATCCACGATATTGTCCATGTGAATCCGTGCGTGGAGTGGCGAGGCTGAAGGGCTCTCCCCGTCGGGTCTTAATCCTAGATCTTCTGGGCGACGGCGTTGCAGCAGAAGATTTGGGGGGAGCACGGTCACCAATAGTAAACCGGCCATGACCCAACACGCCTGACGCCAACCCACCCGGGTAATCAGCCCCTGTAACCAAGGAAAGAGGATAATCGATCCCGCTCCCACGCCAGAAAAAGCAATGCCCAGCGCCAACCCACGTCGGCGTACGAACCAGTAGGGCAGAAACAACGAGTGACCCATATAGCTTAAAAAGATGCTACCACCACCGACCAAGACCCCCATGGTGAGGTCGAGATGCCACGGCTGCGTGACGAACGTGGCCAGAATCATGCCGGTGCTGACGAGGACCGCGCCAAACGGGATCACCAAACGCGGCCCCCAGCGGTCCATAAACATGCCGATCGCCGGCGAATAGGTGATAGCGGCGATGAAGCCGATCGAGAAAGCGGCCGCGGTCCTGCCACGGTCCCAGCCAAACTCGGCCAAAATCGGCGGAAACAATAACGAGAAGGCGGTGCGCGTATTGACGCCGATGCCCATGGTGACAAACGCCACGGCTATGACCACCCAGCCGTAAAAAAACGGCAGTCGTGCCAGGCGCGGAGAGGAACTGGGAGACGGTGTTGGCGAGGGCGTAGGAGAGGCGCTCAACTTGCGCTCCCTGAACAGATAGTGAGGATATGAGCGAGTATGGCTCCAGTTCTGGCAGTAGACGAGGCAGTCTTATCCATCAGACATTTCCTTCTCGGCTCTCTGGTAATCAGCTGGTTCGTACTGACGATGCGGGGGAGCAACCTACAGCAACTGGGATTGATGTTCAACTAGACCGTACGTGAGCTAAGGATTCAATTTCCTCATGCCCAGGCTCCACCTGGGTACGCCCTGTGATCGTGGCTCTGCCACACCTGGGAATGAGGCGCCAACTTTGCTGCTTGACGAAGTGGGTAGGGGCGAAGCATTTGCGTGTCAGGCTCCCCACGGCGTTGGTCTATCCGAGGCAAATGCTTCGCCCCTACGGTGGACAAGCGCTAGTATCGTGTGTACCAACCTCTTGCCTCCTGGTTTAGACCATACGTGACGGAGTGTTGACAGCAGAGTTCCCGGGTTGCGCTACGCTCTATCCAAGGTATGTTACTCTCATTGCTGCTCTGCTGAGGAGGGAAGACTATGGC
>JACQEL010000689.1 GCA_016200595.1 Deltaproteobacteria bacterium | reverse complement strand
GCAGAGCTGCGCGAAAGCCTAGCCGCTTGGCGAGCCACGGGAGCAGAGCTAGGACGGCCGGGTTGGCTCGTCCTCTTGGCTGAGGTGTGTGGAAAAGGGGGACGGGTCGAGGAAGGGCTGAGCGTGCTGGCCGAAGCATTGGACTTTGTGCGCAAAACTCGGGAGTGTAGGTGGGAGGCCGAGCTGTATCGGCTCAAGGGAAAACTAGTCTTACAGTCCGGCGTCCGGGGTCCGGCGTCTGCAAACCCTAACACCCAGCACCCAACACCTAGCACCCAAGCGGAGGCGGAAGCCGAAGCGTGCTTTCACAAGGCCATCGAGATTGCCCGCCGCCAGAGTGCGAAGTCGCTGGAGCTACGAGCGGTGACGAGCTTGAGCCGGTTGTGGCAGAGTCAGGGCAAGAAGGAAGAAGCCCGGCAGGTGTTGACGGAGATTTACGGTTGGTTCACCGAGGGGTTCGACACAGTGGACCTAAAAGAGGCGAAGGTGTTGCTGGATGAGCTGTCGTAAAAAAGAGAGAACTTGGTGGCCCAAAAAGAAGCGCTAACCGAGCGGCTAAAATACCTGACCGAGGTATTCAGAGTTGTTCGGTATTCTTGCTTGCCGTCGGAAGCGGCACGGTTGGGCTTTGGCTTGGCCCTCACGACTTTTGGCGGTCTGTCTTTGCTGTAGCTGGAGTGGTACAGCAATTCTCATTTTAACCTGTCGAGACCCGGGGTAGGCCGGAATAAGCGAAGCGTTTCCGGCTCTATGAGCGCCGGGAACGGCCTGCGGCCTTATCCCGGCCTACTGCACTGGCTCATTTCTATCCATAATGAGAACTGCTGGGAGTGGTAGTTATCGTGATATTGGGGTTCGTGATCAACAGTTCATCGACGGATTCAGAGGCTTTTCATCAGACTGGAGGACCTGTAATCATGGGCTCTGTGTATGACGTTATTATGGGAGTGAGTGCCCTTATTGCTATTTTATCTTTTGCCGTCGTGGCGTGGTACATCAGCCGCTGAGTTCAGAACCATTCTCTATTGAAAGCAAGTTTCTCTGTAGCCCAGGGCGTCAGCCCTGGGAAAGCAAACCCATACGGGCCTCCTCCCAGCCCCGGAGGGGCGAGAGAAGACGACCGGCTCGAGGTCTTCCGCCCCTCCGGGGCTCCGGTCGCCCCGTGGTCCTGCTCCTACCCCACGGCTGGCGCCGTGGGCTACCTCCTCACGCCCCTCCGGGGCTTTATTTAGGATAAAGTCTAATATTGCTCGGAATAGGATTCAGGCTTGACAGAGCAATGAAACAGGTGCTTACTCAACTGCGAGAGCTCTGATTATGGGTTCCATCTACGATATCATTATGGGCGTCAGTGTCGTCATCGCCATCTTGTCGGTTGGCGTTCTGGCCTGGCTCGTAAGTCGCTAAAACGACATAGGCATCCGGATCATCTCTTCCTGCCCTTTCTCCTTCCTGCCCTCGTTCTGTTTCCCCTTTGCTCATTTCATGCTATGAAGCCGGGCAAGCTTCTCAGACAGCCGTCTGGCCAAGGAGGGAAAGCCTATGGAGCTTAGTAAAGAAAAGTTATTGTGGATGTATGAGCGCATGCAGCTCATCCGTACCTTCGAGAACCGCGTCAAGGTTGAGTTCGGCAAGGGCAAGATCCCTGGCTTCGTCCACCTCTACGCCGGGGAAGAGGCAATCGCGGTCGGCATCTGCGCCAACCTCACCGACGCCGACTACATGACTTCCACCCATCGCGGCCATGGCCACTGCGTTGCCAAAGGGGTGGAGCCACGCGGCATGATGGCCGAGCTGTTCGGTAAAGCCACCGGCACCTGCAAAGGCAAGGGTGGCTCAATGCACATCGCCGATATGGATAAAGGCATGCTCGGCGCTAACGGTATCGTCGGTGGCGGGCCGCCGCTGGCCTGTGGCTCTGGGCTGACGGCTAAGCTCAACAAGACGAACCAGGTCACGATCTGTTTCTTTGGGGATGGCGCCTCTGAGCAAGGGACTTTACATGAGAGCTTAAACCTCGCCTCAATCTGGAAGCTGCCGATCATCTTCGTCGCTGAAAATAACGGCTACGCCGAGTCTACGCCGGCACATTACCATTGTAGCGTCGAAAACATTGCTGATCGGGCCTCAGCCTACAACATGCCCGGCGTCACCTTGGATGGCAACGATATCTTCGCTGTGTATGAAGCTTCCCATGAAGCAGTGGCGCGGGCACGGACCGGCCAAGGTCCGACGTTGCTCGAATGCAAGACCTACCGCTTCAACGGCCACTTCGAAGGCGACGCGCAAACGTACAAAATCGCCGCGGAGAATGAGAAGTACCAGAAAGAGCGCGACCCCATCAAATTATTTAGGGACAATGTGCTGGCACGCCATTTGGTAAGCGAAGCCGAATTCAAAGCGATTGATGACCGCGTCGCCGCACAGATCGATGAAGGGGTGAAGTTCGCCGAGGAAAGCCCATTCCCGGATGTGAAAGAAACGTACACCGATGTTTATGTGAACTACTAGGGACGCAGAGTGAAGAATGAAGAGTGAAGAGTGAAGAATGAAGAGCCAGGAATGAAATCTTCTGCAACTCTTCACTCTTAACTTTTCACTTTTAACTGTGCTGGAGGCACCTATGGCAGAGCGACAACTCAACTTTGGCCAGGCGCTGAATGAAGCGATGCGCCAGGAGATGCGACGCGATCCCAAAGTCATTTTGCTGGGAGAGGACGTGGCCGGTGGGGCCGATGTGGACCATTTGCACGGCGATGAAGCCTGGGGCGGAGTCCTCGGCGTCACGAAGGGGTTAGTCAAAGAGTTCGGCCGGGACCGCATCATCGACACACCTATCAGCGAATCTGGCTTTATCGGCGCGGCGGTAGGCGCGGCAGTGACTGGCATGCGGCCGATCGCAGAAATGATGTTCGTTGGCTTCATGGGGGTCTGTTTCGACCAGTTGCTCAATCAAGGCGCTAAGTTACGCTACATGTTCGGCGGCAAGGCGAAAGTGCCTCTGGTGATCCGCACTATTTGTGGTGGCGGGTACCGGGCGGCGGCACAGCACTCGCAGGTGCTGTACTCCCTCTTCACGCATATTCCCGGCCTGAAAACGGTGGTGCCGGCAACACCGTATGACGCGAAAGGGTTGCTCATCTCGTCGATTCGCGACGATGATCTGGTGATCTTTTTTGAAGATATCACTCTTGGTGCAATGAAAGGTCCAGTCCCAGAAGAACCCTATACTATTCCGCTGGGGAAAGCCGACATCAAGCGTCCCGGGAGCGATGTTACTATCGTTGCTATTGGTAAGATGGTCCACCATGCTCTGAAGGCTGCCGATGAATTGCAGAAACAGGGAAAAAGCGCCGAGGTCATCGACCCGCGCACCCTTTCGCCCTTCGACGAAGAGGCCGTGCTGGAGTCAGTGAAAAAGACCGGGCGACTCGTTGTGGTAGATGAGTCACACCCGCGCTGCAGCATGGCAGCTGATATCGCGGCAACCGTCGCGGATAAAGGGTTCGACTACCTCAATGGTCCGATCAAGACCGTCACTGCGCCACACACGCCAGTGCCATTTAGTCCACCTTTAGAAGACCACTACCTGCCGAATCCGCAGAAAATTACCGCGGCAGTGCTTTCGCTGTTCTAAGCAAGTAATGAGGAACGAGGACTGCAAGTGAGTCCTGAGCAATGAGTGCTGAGTCCTGAGGAAAATACTTTACTCTCCCACTCAGCACTCAGGACTCAGCACTCAGGACTAAATGTGCTATGACTTCCGTCGGCATCATCGCCAACCCGCGCGCAGGCAAGGATATTCGCCGCCTGGTCGCGCATGGCTCCATTCTTGATACCCAAGAAAAGGTCTACATCGTCCGCCGGGCAATCTTAGGTCTGGAGGGTGCCGGTGTGGATGAGGTGGTGTTCTTTCCTGACCCGGTCGGTATTGGCGTAAAGGCCCTAGCAGGGATCAATGAGACACTGCGGCTCAAGCCGCGATTTTTAGAGATGTCGGTCTACGATGAGGCTGCGGATTCGACTCGCGCCGCCAAGCTCATGCACGAGCAAGGTGTGGCGTGCGTCATCGTTATTGGCGGGGACGGCACCAATCGGGTCGTCACCAAGGGCTGTGGCGCGATGCCGCTCGTGCCCCTTTCCACCGGCACGAACAACGCGTTTCCTCGCTTCTTAGAATCGACTCTGGCTGGTCTAGCGGCTGGGCACTACGCCGCACGTCGCCTTGCCCGCGAGGAATTCACGGTAGCGACCAAGCGACTGAATCTCTATAAAAATGGCGTGCTCGAAGATGTGGCCCTGGTGGACGTCGCGGTGTGCGATTACCAATTCGTCGGCGCCCGAGCTCTCTGGGAGGTTGAACGTCTCAAAGAACTCTTCCTCACGCAAGGTCAGCCGACGAATATCGGGATGGCCTCGATTGGCGGCATGCTCCATCCGATCCGTCCGCAGGACGACAAGGGGCTTTATGTGCAGCTTGGTACAGCTGGCCGGTCTATTACTGCCG
>JACQEL010000765.1 GCA_016200595.1 Deltaproteobacteria bacterium | reverse complement strand
AGCCACACTACCATACGCAGCACGTCCTTTTCCGCTTGCAGATCCGGACCAGGCGCCGAAAGAACTGTCTCTCTGCCCAGTTTTTTCTCAGCAGTTCCACCACCTACCGCTGGGTTTTGCTGAGACCAACCCGGAGATGAAGCTCATGCGCGCCGTGCTCGAGGATGCCATCAGGTGTTACGCTAAACGCTGGTCTACGCAGGAGAAGCAGAGCCAACGTTTGGCGCAAGAGGCCGAAGCGTGGGTGTTCTGTGAGGATCTCGACTGGCCCCTCTCCTTTCTTAATATCTGTACCGTCCTGGGAATTGACCCGGATTACGTGCGTCGTGGGCTCAGGCGCTGGCAACAACAGCCACCAGCGGCATACCCACGGAAACAACGAACTCATGGATCGCGGGGCAGGGCTCTGAAGATCGCTGCCTAAATGAGTAACATCAAGCCTCACGCCATCAAGCAGAGAGAAAGCTCATGTCAGTGCATTTGCAACGATTGCGTCTGTTTGCGACCACAAAAAATCAGGCCTGTGCCGGCACGGATTCAGGCGTCATGCTGTGGTATTATGTCAATGCTCATGTCCTGACCACGTTTCCTACCAGGGGCTGGAACGCGCAAGAACTTGCGCGTCCGTGGCCGGACCGCGAACGGGGCCACACCGATGCATACGAAACGGACTTCCGTGGGGGGGAGCGTGAACTCATTGTCAGCGGCACGACGGTGCCGCGTGGGATTGCCTTCGCTGACTTTGTCCAGGCCCGCACTGGTTCCTTCTGGTTGCGCATGATGGGGAATGATTGGTGGAAGATTGAGCATTACTATCTCCTGGGATATTTCCAGGAACTCCAGCGCGTCTTGGGCACGCTTGACGCGTTCGAGACCATCGATCACGGCTGGCTGCTGATGGCACGCCGGGATGGGGATGTGAACCTGAGTATCGATCCGGCCGAAGGCGCCACTTGGCACCATATTGAGTTGAATGGGACGTTCATCTAGTAACACGTAACTACTGCGCTTAAGGAGGACCGTTATATGGCGGCTATGCCTGAAGTGATAGCGAAGGGGCCGATTTTGAAGAGGCTGGAAGCTCGTTATCGCGACCGCGTGAAACTCCAAGACCGTCTCACGGCGCTCAAAGACTCGTCCGACGATGTCGCCACGCTCGGCAGACAGCGGGGGGTGCTGACGGAGGTCGAAGCAGAACATTTACGCAAAGATTGGTTTAGTCGAGACGGCTGGTGGCCGCACGCCTATCCCATCGAGCCGATCCTGCGCCACGGGTTAATCGTTGCTCTGGAAGAGGCGGTGAAAAGGTCTCTCCCCATCGATGCCTACTGGGTGTGTTCGAGCCCGCACAATTCTTTTCAAGTGAACATCACGTGGAGTGAACAACAACTGACCGTCATCTTTAACTCCCCGCCCGTGCCGGCTGAGTACCAAGATAACCCGCTGGCGTCAGATGCGACCTCCCTGGTGACGGAACAGGCGTCGAGTGCTATGTCGACGCGGCATAAACCTCAGCATCCCCGTCGTCGGCCCACGCCAGAGTGGCTCAATGCCGAGGAGCCGATTATCGCCATCAAGCGTATTGCCAAAGAAGACCGCCTCGAAACGGATAGGGTATTATGTATAGAGTACAGTGACGAGGCTCAGGATGAGGTGAAAAGTTATATAATCGCTGTCGAGCCCAAGAATCTTTTGACTCTGGAGCAGGGGATGCACCCTTATGAACCCAAGACAAAAAGAACGAGCACGCGCGTGAGTTGAAGTGAAGGTAGGGCTAGGTAAGTTTGGACGCTACAGCAGCAAGGCTCACATCAGGCACGAGCCTCCGGAGGGTCCCTAACAAAACCGCCGCGCAACTGGATTCCCACTTGCGCGGGAATGACAAAAGCCCTGGGTGCCCGCCCTTCGACACGCTCAGGACAGGCTGCGGCGGGCACCCAGGATTTTTCCTCTACGGCTCATAGCCCGTTTTGAGAGGCGTCCTTAGCGTTCTCCACGAAGCCCGCCTCTCACCTCCGGGTTGTGTGGAGATACTGTCATATGCGGCCAGGCGGCGTAGGCAGAGACTCCGCCGCCTTCGTCGCCGCCGTACACCGCGAGGTTGCTCCGAACTCCCTTACTTGCAGCTTTTCTCAGCTTGCCTTGCGGTAACAGTGTAGATATGCAAGTCCCAATGCAGGGTGTTTGGGGTCCATCCCGGGTGCGGCCCCACAGGGCCTTCCCATGGGGGCACCTGCACCGGCCAAGTACTAGGGTCGTTCAGGTCAATACTGAACTCGTTCAGCAACACAGCCGGGTCATCGGGATAGAGATTGGTCGTGAACTCGATGCCGACAAGGTCGTCTTTATTGTCAAAGAGGAGGAGGGGCATCTGCCTCACCCCATCTATAAACTTCGAAGCATGCCGCCCCATGCCGGGCACGCAGGCTGCGGGTGGGGGTACTTGGTAACCTTGGGCCTCAGCTTGCCTAACCTTCTTGGGTATCTCCTTGAGATCTACGTGGTTCTCTGTGCCACCCGGCGGTGGGCTGTCGTGGGCTAGGACTCTTGTTAGGCCAGTAGTGGCCATCATGGCGATGGCCACTACGCTTACAGGAATCAGGGAACTTCTTCTCATATATTGCCCTTCCTTGCGGAGGATAAACTCAGCTTTTCCTCACCACGGTATAGGGAAGAAGACGGGCCAGACCTGCACTATTCACCGTGAGGCGGGTCTCGCCCTCTGCTCTTTTTCTCTTGGCCCCCACCTGAAGCTGTGCTATATCCCAATCCATCAACTGAGACCGATGGTGTACAGCCGGTTGGCGTTCCTGAATACTATCTTCTGGGTGACCTCCGCCGGGACTCCAGAGAAATTTTCGTCGATGACCTGCAGCGAATTGGGAAACGTCGAGTCCGCGTGGGGAAAGTCCGACGCCCACATGTAGTTGCTCTCGCCGAAGAACGGCCAGGTCGCTGGACCAAGCGGGTCATCCTGGAACGTGGCCCACACATTGCGCCGGACATATTCACTAGGCTTCAGGGGTAACTGCTTGGCGTTAGCGATCTTGGCATGGACATGATCGAGGCGATGCACCCAGTTAGGAATCCACCCGACATCATTCTCCGCCGACACGACTTGCAGGGTAGGAAACCGCTCGAATACGCCGCCATAGACCATCCGGGTGAGGCATTGCTCGACGACGTGGATCACGTGAATCTGCAGATCCGCGGCGGTCGGCATGGCCGGCGTGAGCGGCATCCCCGACACCAATGGCTTGTGCAATGAGATTGGCAAGCCGGCCTCGGCACACACCCGCCAGAGCGGATCAAAGCGCTCGTCACTGTAAGGAAGCTCAATGGTATCGGATGCGAGGATGAGCACGCCCTTGAGCCCTAGCTTCGCGCACCGCTCAATCTCCGAGATATCGGGTAACGCCTTAAGCGTGTAGAGGCCGATGCCAACCAAACGCCTCGGGTCGTGCGCGCAGAACTCGGCGAGCCAGTCGTTGTACACCCGTAGGCAGGCTTGCTGGAGTTCCACATCTTGCATGTCGAGCAGGACGATCCCCAGGCTCGAATACAGGACTTCGGCAAGGACTCCATCAAGGTCTTGGTCCTTGAGGCGCTCGGCCGGATCCCAGCCGCTCGGCCGCGCCGCTTCGTAGCCGTGCTTCATATGCTCGCGCAGTTCATTACCGCTGCGCCCCGCGGCGAACACACCGGCGACGGTAAGCGGATGAATTCCCGGGCCGACGAATTGGTAAGGAGCGCCGCTGGCTTTCTCGTTCTTGATGACGCGCGGCGCCTGGTCACGATATTTGCGGTCCAGCCGCTCGACCCACAGGTCGCCCGGCTCCGTCATGTGCGAATCTGCCGAAATCACCCGTTGTACTGCCATTGTCGGTTCTCCTCTCGGGCTTACGCCCCAGGCTGTCCAGCGCGCAGGACTTGCCCTGGTAGCGTCCCCGTATGGTGCCGGTCTTCGTAAAGCACCTGTCCGTTGACGATCGTGTATTTGATACCGTCCGCCTGCGTTACCAGCCGGCGTCCGCCGCCCGGCAGATCGTGGCGGATTTCCGGGCGCTCCGGTGAGCCGATGGTGTTCAAGTCGAAGATCGTGATGTCCGCCGCCATCCCAGGCCGCAGTACACCGCGATCAGCGAGACCAAAGAACCGTGCCGGCTCCGAGGTCATCCGCTGCACCGCGTGCTCCAGCGTGAGCGCCTGCTTCTCGCGTACGAAGGTGCCCAGCAGATAGCTCGGGTATCCCGAGTTGCACAGCATATCAACGTGTGCACCGCCATCGGAGATGCCGATCAGCGTGCGCGGGTCGCTAAACTTCCTTGCCACGCGCTCCTCGTTAATGTCGAGCAGCGGCGTCATATAGTCGACCGCGAGGTTGTCCTCAAGGGCGAGGTCGAAGAAGGCATCGAGCGGGGCCACGCCACGCTCACGGGCGATCTGGGCAATACTCTTCCATTCGACTCCCTTGAGCGCGAGGTTGGTAACTTCCTTGACCTTGGTACGCTCCCACATGTCGTGAAAGACCGAACGGCGTTCGAGTTCCGCCGCAAACGCGCGCCGAAAATCTGTTCCGGCGTAGACCTTCTTCTGGGACTCAACCTCTTTGTCTTCAAACACCGACTTCATCGAGTTCATACTGGCAAACAGGAAGGGATTGCGCAGGTTGAACTCGACGATGAGCGGTCGCACAGCGACCTGTGGGCGGCAGCCGCGCTCGAGTAACGGCGCAACCTTCTCCAACGTCTCGGTCCATGCCTCGGGCGCGTCGTCGCGGTCGCGCAGGTTGAGCCACGTCACTGGCCGGCCACTCTCCGCTGCCAGTAATTCCAGCAGTTCGTATTCCTTGTCTGACACCGTGCTCGGCTGTTTCGTGAGCGCGATTTCAATGGTGCCACGGCCGAGTTCCTTAAGCACACCGGCATAGGCGCGCAATTCATCAGGACTGGCGAGACGGCACGCCAGCGGTTGTGCCTTATAGCCGAGATGCTGCGGCATGACAGTCAGCGAGAAGCCCAACGCTCCGGCTGCGAGTGCGTCACGCAAAAGGGCGCTGATCTGCCCAGTTTCCGCCAATGTTGCTGCCCGCCCCATCGCCTCATCCCCCATCACGAAATGGCGGAATGGCGACAGCGCCGCGAGAAACCCGACGTTGATGCCGAGCCCGCGCGTGGCGGCTGCGTTCATGTATTGCGGGAAGCTTTCCCAGTCCCAGGTGAGGCCCCGACTGAGGACGTCGTACGGAATCGCCTCGACGTGGACGAGGTTCCAGGTCGCGACGTCACGCTCGGCGGGCTTACACGGAGCCAGCCCGACACCGCAGTTGCCCATGATCACGGTAGTGACCCCGTGCCACGATGAACAGGTGACCAGCGGGTCCCAGCAGATTTGCGCGTCGTAATGTGTATGCGGATCGATGAAGCCCGGCGCAACGATGAGATCAGAGGCATCGATCACCCGCGCGGCCCCGCCGGAGACTGCGCCGACCTCAACAATCCGTCCCGCACTCACTGCGAGGTTGGCGCGGAACGCGCGCATCCCACTGCCATCGACAACCATTCCGTTCTTAATCAGTAAATCGTGAGGCATTGCCGCTTCCCTCCTTTAGGAAATGCGCAAGCATAACTTGAGCAATTTTTGTGATGCAGGCATTCTCACCTGCATCGCTTAGTGTAAGCCGGCAGGTCGATGGCGGGTACAGCCCGCCCGACCAGACTGCTCTGGTGGAACGGCGACCGCGTAGGGCAGGCTGTGCCTGCCGTTGTCCCCATAAATCCCAGACATGAGCTATAGTCGTCGTCTCTCTTGTTACGAGTCACGCGGCGGCCGACGCCGTGCGCTTGGCCTCGTCCGCCGCGGACGGAGCCGCGACTTTGTAGAGCTTCTGCCCGTTCTCCCACAGGATCTTGTGCCGCACCACCTCTTCGCAGTCTGACAGCCCGCTGCGGATGCGCTCGTGCACTTCGTCGCCGAAGAGCGAGGTGGGATGAGGACAGTCAGTTTCAAAGAGAATGTTATCGACGCCGACCTTGTCGAGCAGACGACGCGGGGCCGTCTGCTCGAACCAGTAGCACGCGTACACATTGCGGGCGAAATACTCCGACGGGAGCATGTCGAATTCCGGCCGTTCTTCCGATACCCGGTTATCCTTGAACTGGTAATCCAGCGCTTCGAGCACGAACGGAATCCAGCCAATGCCACTTTCCACCGAGATAAACTTTATTTGCGGATAACGTGCCAGCACCCCTGACATCAACAGGTCGTTGAGCTGGACGCCGTTACGCAGGAAGACGTTGACCGAGAGTTCGGTAAACGTGGCCATCCGCCCATAGGCCGCCATCTTCTCACGTTGCAAGCCATCTTCCATATTGCCCGAGCCGATGTGGAAGCTGATAGGCAGATCGAGCTCGACAGCCACCTCCCACAAAGGATTCCAATGTGGGTCGGCGAGGAACGGCTGTCCCAAAGATTGCGGCTCCCCGGTGAACAGAATGCCCCGGTGCCCCATCGCCGCGCAGCGCCGCACTTCGCGCACTGCCGCTTCGACATCCCAGAACGGCGTCGAGGTGATGGGCAACAGCCGGCGTGAATCGGCCGACGACCATTCGGTCTGCCAGTCGTTATAGGCTTGCACGCAGGTGAGCATCAACTCGGGGTCACGCAGTTTCAGGAACTGCTGATTGCCGAAGCCTCCGACGTTCGGATACATAACCATCGCCCAGATGCCCATGTGGTCCATGTACTTCAGCCGCGCCTTGGCATCGTAGGCGCCCGGGTGCATCTCTTCATACGAGTGAGGCCACTTCGTCATATCGCCCACGCCGGCGGTAGCAGTCAGTCCAGGATTGGCAATGCGCTTCTCACCGAGGTACCACCAGAGGCGCCCGCGAGCGTCAGTGTCGATGCGCGGCACTGCAGCGCGCATCCGCTCAGGCACTCGACTAGTCCATAGGTCAGGTGT
>JACQEL010000764.1 GCA_016200595.1 Deltaproteobacteria bacterium | reverse complement strand
GTTTTCGGCAGCAGCGCAGAGAGGCGCTCAGCGGCGCGCTGTAAGTACAGATCCCGATACACCGTATCGGCCTTCGCGGCTTCGGTGAGGAGACGGATAACCTGAAGCCCCAGCGCCTGCGGGCTCTCGGATGTTCGTCGTTTCGCCATGTGGAATACCTCCAAATCAATGAGAGAAAACGTCTAGTTCTTGCCAACCTGGATCAAAGGATGTTTCTCCTATATGTTCGGTACACCAAGATATGGATTGACCCCTCAGGCCGCAGGACATAGTGGCACCGGCCGCTGGCCGGTGCGCACCGCCGAGCCGGCGGTGCCACTGGGAAAGTCATCCCCATCGACACCTCCAGATCTTGGTGTGCTCTGCATATAGGCAGGGCCCAATAGTAGGGAGCGCACAGGTTCAGGTCTACCCCGCAGTGGTTCAAGTTGCGGTTCAAGGGGGTTCAGTTTTCGGCGAAAAAGGGACGAGCGTCTTCTCCTACTTCTCCTTCATTATTCGAGAAACTGAACCCTCCTGAACCGGATCTGAACCGGCAGCGAAAGCTCTGGCGCTAGACTTGAACCGTCCTCTTCTCTATTTTTGTCGCCACACGTTATAAGTCAAACAAAAGGAAGAAGAGAATGAAAACGCTCCTCGTCATAGTCTTGCTGCTAACGCCTGTAGCCGCTTTCAGCGCGCCAGGCACGCCGACGCCGGATGCCCGCCTCGACTCTTACATTGCGCTGCTGCGCACCGATCTCAAAGCCGAACGCGCCGCCGTGATCGTGAGCAATATGCACTTCTCTGACGCCGAAGCTAACGCCTTTTGGCCGGTGTACAACAACTACCAAAAGGAACTGAGTACGGTAGGAGATGAGAAAGTCGCTCTCATTAAAGACTACGCGGCCCACCTCAATCAGTTGGACGACAAGAAAGCCGCAGAACTTACCGCGAGAGCCTTAGCAATGGAAGAGCAGCGACTAGAGATTATCAAGAAGTATCTCGGTGAGTTTGGCAAAGTGTTGTCGGCGAAGCAGGTGGCGCGGTTTTTCCAACTGGATATGCAGATGCAGCGGATGATTGATCTGCAGATCGCCGCGGAACTCCCGTTGGTGCAATAAGGTGAATAGAGCTCAGGAGATTAGTCATGTGGTCTATGCCAACCGCCTCAAGCTGCACTTGTCCTCTTGATCGCAGGAAACCTATTAACGGAACGTGCCGGAAATATCACCCGTCCTTCCTTTTCTGGATCCTACTGATCTCAAGTATCGGCATACCGCTTTTGGGCTGTAAAGGCGCCTCTCCCTCTCTAGTCGCGACGCCACCGCCGGCAGTATCTGTGGCCCCGCCGCTCGAACGTGAGGTGCTCGATTACGACGAATACACCGGGCACATTGCGGCGGTGGAAGAAGTCGCTGTCCGCTCGCGGGTGCGCGGCTACTTGGTCAAGGTGAACTTCACTGAAGGCGCGGAAATCAAACAAGGCGACGTACTTTTTGAGATCGATCCGCGGCCTTTTCAGGCTGACTTGGACGCAGCCAAGGGAAAAGTTGCCCAGTGGGAAGCGAAGCTGACGCGAGCCGAAGCCGACGTGACCCGCTATGAACGCCTCCTGCCCAAAGGGGCGGCGAGCCAGAAAGATCTGGACACAGCCATTGCTGACCGCGGGGAGTCGCGCGCGGCTATCCAGTCAGCACGCGCCGAGGTAGATCGTGCGGCGTTGGATGTGGAATTCGCCAAGGTGACTGCTCCCATCAGCGGCCGCGTCAGCCGCGCGAACGTGACCAAGGGCAACCTGGTGAATGCCAGTGGAGCCGAAACCAATCCGCTCACGACCATCGTTTCCATGAACCCTATCTATGTCTACTTCGATGTTGATGAACGCGCATTGGTGCAATATCAACAGGCATTGCGAAAACCGGCAGGTGGAGGCCAGCAAACAGCAAACGTCAGGGACGCGAAAATCCCGGTCTCTCTTGGACTAGCCGGCGAAGCAGGCTTTCCCCATGAAGGCGTGATCGACTTTGCCAACAACCAGGTCGATTCCCAGACTGGCACCATTCAGGTGCGCGGGGTGTTCGCGAATGCTAATCGTGCCCTCACTCCTGGTTTGTTTGCGCGGGTTCGTGTTCCGGTCGGCGACAAATACCAGGCTATGCTGGTTCCCGAGCGCGCCATCGGGACGGATCAGGGACAGAAGTACCTCCTGGCCGTGAACGATAAGAATGTCGTCGAGTATCGCGCGGTCAAACTGGGGCGGCTCTTCGACAACCTGCGGGTGATCCAGGAGGGAGTGAAACCGGGTGAATTGGTCATTGTCAATGGTATCCAGCGGGCGCGGCCCGGCCTGACCGTGACGCCGCAGCGCGCGGAAGTCACGGCTCTCGGCGCAGCCGCAGCAGTAGCACCACCGGCGGGCGCAGCCAAGCAGCCCACCGCTGCGCCAGAGACGGCGTCGGCGCATTAGACGAGGTTCTTATAGGGAACCTAAATGAAATGTGTCGGAGCGATGCGGTGTTCGCCCTTCGACTTCCCCTTCGACAAGCTCAGGGTACGCTCAGGGTGAACGGTTGTCGGTCCCCGTTCGTGCTGAGCCCTTCGACCGGCTCAGGACAGGCTATACCCGGAGGGTGAAGTCGAAGCATGAACGGCGGGCGCCACAAATGGTTTAGGAGAACTAGATGTCACGTTTCTTTGTCGATCGCCCTATCTTTGCCACAGTCATCTCGATTGTCATCATCATTGTCGGCGGGGTGGCCCTGCTCGCCTTGCCGGTAGCGCAGTATCCGGAGGTCACGCCACCGGTGGTGCAAATCTCGGCGCTCTACCCCGGCGCCAGCGCCAAGGTCGTAGCCGACACGGTCGCAGCGCCCATCGAGCAGGAAGTCAACGGCGTCGAGAACATGCTGTACATGCTCTCCAAGAGCACCAATGACGGCCAGCTCTATCTCGACGTGACCTTCAAGCTGGGGACCAACATCGACGATGCCCAGGTGCTGACACAAAATCGCGTCTCTATTGCCGAGGCCAAGCTGCCCGAGGAAGTCAAACGCCAGGGCGTGACAACCAAGAAGAAATCCCCCAGCATCTTGCTTGCCGTTAATTTGATCTCGCCCGATGACAGTCGCGATGCGCTCTATTTGAGCAACTACGCCACCATTCAAGTGAAGGACGCGCTCGCGCGACTTCCTGGTGTTGGCGATGTGTCGATCCTGGGGGCGCGCGATTACAGTATGCGCGTGTGGCTTGACCCGGAGAAGCTGGCTTCACGCAACATGGTGGCGAGCGATGTCGTGAACGCGCTGCACGAGCAGAACGTGCAGGTGGCGGCCGGACGCATCGGCCAACCGCCGGCGCCCACCGGCATCAACTTTCAATATACCGTCAACGCCCTGGGCCGCCTGCTCGATCCCGAGCAGTTCGCCGAGATCATTATTAAGACCGGCAGCAACGGCCAGATCACGCGGATTCGAGATGTGGGTAAAGTCGAACTCGGCGCCAAGAACTCCGACGTCAATAGCTATATGGATGGCAAACCCTCGATTATGATGGCTGTCTTCCAGTTGCCGGGCTCCAATGCCTTAGCGACCGCCGATGGGGTAAAAGCCGAAATGGCGCGCTTGCAGGAGCGCTTCCCGCAGGGGGTAGACTATCGCATCGTTTACGACACTACGATCTTTGTCAATGAATCGATCCATGAGGTCTACAAGACACTCTACGAAGCCTTCATTTTGGTCTTCATCGTGGTGTTAATCTTCCTCCAGGATTGGCGGGCGACACTCATGCCGATGATCGACGTGCCGGTGTCGTTGATCGGCACCTTTGCCATCATGGCGCTGATGGGCTTTTCGCTGAACAATCTCTCACTGTTCGGGTTGGTGCTGGCGATCGGCATCGTCGTTGATGACGCGATTGTGGTGGTGGAGAACGTCGAGCGCTGGATGGCAAAAGGCTATACCCCACGCGAAGCGACGATTCACGCCATGGATGAAATCACCGGTCCCGTCATTGCCATTACCCTGGTGTTAAGTTCCGTTTTTGTCCCGACGGCGTTCATTGCCGGAATTAGTGGTCAATTCTATAAACAGTTTGCTCTGACCATTGCCGTTTCGACCATTATCTCGGCTATCAATGCCTTAACCATGGCTCCGGCCCGGGCGCCGCAACTGCTGAAGCCCCATAGCGACCATCATGCCGGAGAGCGGGAGGCACTCCCGCCCTCCGCGATCGTTCTGATTGCCGGCTTCCTGGCGTATCTGTTCCTCACGCCCATCGTCGCCCCCTGGCTCGGGATCACGCTGCCGTCGGCCGGCCACGGCGAAGGAGCCGCACAGGTCCATGCCGTCAATCCGTTCGCGCTCTGGGGAATTCGCCTCGGCATGTTCGCCGTGGGCGCGGTAGTGGGCCGGTTCATCAGCCGGCCATTTAACGCGCTGTTCGCACGCTTTTTCGTGGTGTTCAACCGCGTCTTCGACCGCATCACGAACATGTATGGACGTGCAGTCCAGGGCCTGCTCCGCATCAGCGTGATTATGCTCATGCTCTACGGTGGTCTGCTGGGGCTGACGTACCTGGGCTTCACTACCGTGCCGGCCGGCTTCATCCCGGAACAAGACAAGGGCTATCTGGTGGTGAATGCCCAGCTGCCCGACGGCGCCAGCCTCGAACGCACCGAGGAGGTCATGAGGCGCGTCACCGACATCGTGCGCAACACGCCCGGGGTGGCACACGCGCTCAGTCTGCCTGGCTACTCGGTGCTGACGCGCAATAACATCTCCAATGTCGGAGGCATGTTTGTCATCCTCGCGCCCTTCGAAGAACGCATTGAGCACGGTCTGCCCGCGCCCAAGGTCCTGGCGACCTTGCGGGCAAGTTTTCGTCAGATTCAAGAAGCTCAAGTCGTGGCGTTCGGCGCCCCACCAGTCGACGGGTTGGGCACGACAGGTGGCTTTAAGTTACAGTTGCAAGACCGTGGAGACCTGGGGTCTCAGGCGTTGCAGTCCACCGCGGAGACGATTATCGAAAAGGGGACCGCGCAGCCAGGGCTGGTCGGGCTGTTCAGCAGCTTCCGGGCCAATCAGCCCCAGCTCTATGTTGATGTGAATCGCACCCAGGCAAAAACCCTGGGAGTGTCACTCGATGATGTCTTTAACACCTTGCAAGTGTACTTAGGGTCAGCCTACGCCAACGACTTTACCCGCTTCGGTCGCAATTGGCAGGTCAACGTCCAGGCGGACGCCGCCTTTCGGATTAGTCCAGAAGATATCGGTAAACTCAAAGTGCGGAACGCGGCAGGTGACATGGTACCGCTGGCGGCGCTCGTGAGTGTGCACGACACCACCGGCCCGGCTATCGTCAACCGCTACAACATGTTCCCCTCAGCCGAGATTAGCGGCAACACCACGCCAGGCTTCAGTTCCGGCCAGGCAATTGCAGTGATGGAGCAGATCGCTCAGCAGGAATTGCCGACGGTCATGAGCTTTGAATGGACGGAACTGACCTTGCTGCAAATCCTGGCCGGGAATACGGCGCCGTTCGTGTTCGCCCTCGGTACGCTCTTCGTCTTTATGGTCCTCGCCGCCCAGTATGAGAGCTGGTCGCTGCCGTTTGCCATCATCCTGATCGTGCCGATGTGTTTGCTGGCGGCGATCGGCGGAGTGTGGTTGGCCGGCAGGGAAAACAACATCTTCACGCAAATCGGCCTGGTGGTGTTGATCGGCCTGGCGGCCAAGAATGCCATCCTGGTGGTGGAATTCGCTAAAGAGCGTCAAGCCGAAGGCTTGAGCCGCTTCGAGGCCGTTATTGAAGGCTCGAAGGTGCGGTTACGCCCCATCCTCATGACCTCTTTTGCCTTTACGCTTGGGGTGGTTCCTCTGGTGCTGGGGAAAGGAGCAGGCGCCGAGATGCGGCAGTCGTTAGGAGTTGCGGTCTTCTCCGGTATGCTTGGTGTGACCGGGTTCGGTCTGATCTTCACGCCGGTCTTTTATGTTGTGATTCAAGGGCTGATCGAGCGCAAGGCTGCTAAACGCGCTTCTGGCTCTGCTCCAGAGGCAGCGGCCGCGCACCCCGCTGCGACGTCAGGCGAACCGCAAGTGGCAGCGGGGCACTAAGTGCGGTGCGCCACCCATGCGCCCCAGTTCCGAATCCCAGCAGTATGGGTTCCTTCTCCTCTCATGGGGAAAAGGTC
>JACQEL010000763.1 GCA_016200595.1 Deltaproteobacteria bacterium | reverse complement strand
ACCTGAAAGGCGAAATCTTGGTCTTGCTGCAGATCCTGGTAATAACTAGACTCAGCACGCAACAAGGCATGGTCCCAGGTTTGCACTCCACCGACGTGGGAGTCGGTATAGCGACGGGTACGTAAATCGGCTTCAGAACCAAGAGGGTAAAAAGGTAAGTTGATTTCGCGCAAGAAGAGATCATCGCTGACGAAGAAGAGATCACTATACAGCCGCAGGTCGTTAGAGAGAGACTGACGGTGAATACCGGCTACGCTCCAGCGGTCCACCGGCGTACTGGTGGTCGCTGGACCGCGGATCTGCTCGTTGAAATACGAAGCCAGGAATTGCCCTTCAGTCCTTTCGTTCGGTGCATAGCGATACTCCCCCAACACCCCCAATCGGGCCGCCGTCTCTAGGTCAGCGGTGACAGTCACGTCCTGGCTTTTGCTTATGTCCCAATAATACGGCTGTTCCCACTGAAACCCGCGCTTGCTGGAAAATCCATAGTGCGGGAACAGGAACCCACTCTGCCGCTCAGTGTTGACGGGAACGACGGCATACGGCAAGTACATCAGAGGGATATCTCGTACTCGAAATACTCCCCCATGTACTTCACCTTTGCCACGCAAGGTCACATCGATTGTCTCTCCACTAATGCTCCAGTCGGCTTTGCGAAAGTCTTCACACTGACACGTCGTAAACACACCGTTCTCGATGTGATAGCTCTGACCGTAAGATTTCTGCAAGGTCTTGCCCATGAGGACGTACTGAGTGCGCGGAAGGCGAATCGTGCCGTTCGTCAACTGACCAGTTTCATTCTCCATCTCTAACTGCAGAGTATCAGCATGGATCTCTCCCTTTGGATCCCGAACTACCACGTTGCCCCGAGCGGTGACCTCGTTGGTAGCGCGGTTGACCCCGACGCTGTCAGCATTGACTGTCGTCTCTCCTTTGGTCACCACGACATTGCCCGTCGCAGTCACAGTGTTGCTCTGCTGTTCATAAGTGAGCGCATCCGCTTTAACGCGTACCTGCTCTTTCTCCTCAGCAGGAGCCTGAGCCCAGCATTGGGGAGAGACGAACAAGGCTAGCAACAGCAAAGAGAAACTGCTGATATGCCGCATTATCCCTTCTCCTTCTGTACTTGCTGAAGAGAAGGGACAACGGCTGGGGCAAAAAGGGGGTAGACTTCACCGACCAAAAAAAGTGAACCGCTGACGACGACGCCATCATTAGGTCCGGCCTCAGTCACGAGTCGCCGACAGGCTTCCCGAGCATCCGGGATCACCGAAACAGGACAGAAAGGGGCAAAAGCCGTTTGTAACATGGCAGGATCTTCCGCACGCGCCTGCTGGACACGAGTCACCACCACCTCATCCGCAAGCTGGGCCAACTTAGGAACCATGGTGCGCCAGTCTTTGTCGCGCATCACACTAAATAGTAACTTCATCCGCCTCCCCTGCAGCATGCCAGGCAACTCAGCAGTTAGGGTCTCGATAGCCTGTGGGTTATGCGCCCCATCAAGTATTACTAGCGGATGCTCAGATACCACATCTAGCCGGCCGGGCCAAGTCACAGTACGAAGCCCTTGGTGAAGGTCAGCTTCAGAGACCGAGAAGGAGGGACAAAGTAACTCCAACGCGGCCAAGGCAACCGCCGCATTGCGACGTTGAAAATTACCGCGCAGTCCCAGGCGCAGGTTTGCCAATCGCCACACCGACCCCTGGTACGTTGCCGTCCCATTCGCTTCTTCACTAATGGTGAAATCTTGACCAAAGAGGTAGGCGGCGCTCCCGACACGGCGCGCCAACCCGCATAAAACCTGGCGACTCTCCCCATCGACTTGACCGATAACAACCGGCACGCCTGGTTTGATAATGCCCCCTTTCTCCCAGGCAATGTCGGCTAAGGTTGACCCCAGATACGCTTGATGGTCTAAGCCGATGCCAGTGATTACCGACACCAGGGGGCAGAGCACATTGGTGGCGTCCAAACGTCCGCCGAGGCCAACCTCGATGACCGCTACATCAATTGGGGCATGGGCAAAAGCGGAAAACGCCAGGAGGGTCATCATCTCGAAGGGCGTCAGTCGGATACCAGCCGGTTCGATACGCCGGCGAATGGCGATAACCTCGTCGACAACGGCCTGCTCGCTGATGGATTCACTCCCGAAGCGAATACGCTCACAAAAATCGACCAGATGAGGAGAAGTGAATAAACCGACATGATAGCCAGCCGCACTCAGCATGGAATGTAACAGTGCGGCGGTGGACCCCTTCCCATTCGTACCGGCGACATGGAGGGCAGGAAAGCGGCGGTGTGGAGAGCCACAAAGTTTTAAGGCGGCGGCCACTCGTTCAAGCTTGAGATCCATACGCTCGACTTCGAGGTGGTAGAGGAAGTCCAAGATTTCAGGGTAGGTCGGCATAGACGGTCGCGTCGGGACAAGCGATTTGCACTTCTTCGGCTTGCTTAGTCGCACAGCAAACCGAGTAATTGACCTAGCGTGCGGCGTAAATCCTTGCGCTCGATCACCATATCGACCATGCCGTGTTCCACTAAGAACTCGGCATGCTGAAATCCTGGGGGAAGTTTCTCACGGATCGTCTGCTCGATGACGCGCGGTCCGGCAAAGCCAATCAGAGCCTGCGGCTCAGCCAGATTAATATCGCCAAGCATACCGAGCGAAGCCGCCACTCCACCGGTCGTCGGATCAGTCATCACAGAAAGATAGGGGAAACTAGCGGCCCGCAGGCAACCGAGCGCCATGCTCACCTTAGCCATCTGCATGAGAGACAACACTCCCTCTTGCATCCGTGCTCCACCTGAGGCCGCAAAGAAAATCACCGGTAACCGTTCAGCGAGAGCATACTCAATAAGGCGCGTCAGTTTTTCACCAACTACCGACCCCATACTTCCACCGAAAAAGGTAAAATCAAAGAGGCCAAGTGCCACCCGCCGTCCTTCGATAGTCGCAACCCCGCACACCACCGCCTCTTCTCGTCCAGTCCGAGTCCGCGCATCGCTCAGGCGGATGGCGTACGGTCTACGGTCGGTGAACAGTAGTGGATCGCCGGAGCGCAACGTCGCATCGTGCTCAATAAACGAACCACGGTCCACGATGAGCAACAAGCGCTGTTCGACAGTCAGACGGAGATGGATGCCACACTTAGGGCAGACAAACAGACGCCGCTCGACCTCCTTGCGGAAGAGAATCTCGTGACAACCTGTACATTTGAGCCAGATCGCCTCAGTCTCTTCCTGGACTCGCTTTAGTTCGCGCGCAGCCATATGTTCCTCCCAACCATTACCGAGATTGACAGTACTGCCACCGCAAAAGGATCCGACACTTCGTTGCCCACTATCCAGCTTGCTGCGTCACGGTTCTGGGCCAAAGAACCTACCACCTTGCCTCAACGATCGTACCCTCCCTGATGCAATAATGGAACAGTCAGGACAGCAAATATTGAGAGGGAGGAGAAACGTTGGTATTCGCTTCTCTGACTCCCGCATTTGCGGGTGTGGCTGCCACGTCTCGACATATGGTCGGACAGTGGCTCAGCCTTTACTCAGGCGGTGAAGGATCGGCTCCGGGAAGATTTCTCTCGCGGCGAATTGCCAGTTTGAGACCACTCACGAATGCTCCCACTCGCTCAATCAGATCTGGTTGACCACTATACGTTTCGATGATCTGGGAGAGCGCACTGCCAACAATGACCGCATCGGCAATGCTGGCTACCTGGGCAGCCTGCTCAGGCGAAGAGATGCCAAACCCTACGCCCACCGGCACAGGAGAAATTGCCCGTATCCGTCGCACCATTTCACCGAGGTCGGGCGGAAGGGTAGCGCGAGCGCCGGTTACACCGGTTACTGCCACATAGTAGACAAACCCGCGCGCACGCGTGAGTACGGTACGCACTCGCGATAGGGAGCTGGTCGGGGCCAGAAGAAAGATTAAGTCTAAATCGTGCCGGTCGGTTTCCTGCTTAAGTTCATTCGCCTCTTCCGGCGGGAGGTCCACGCACAGGACCCCGTCAACCCCAGCCTGCCGCGCATCACGCGCAAACCGTTCCCCACCGTAGCGGAAGATCGGGTTGTAATACGTAAACAAGATGAGCGGTACGCTGAGGGTCCGCCGCAGGTTTTGCACCAAATCGAGCACCCGGGCAAGGGAAGTGCCTCTCCGCAGAGCTCGCTCAGCCGCGCGCTGGTGGGTGGGACCATCAGCCATAGGATCGGAAAATGGCACTCCCAACTCAATCAGGTCGGCACCCTGCCGCGCTAGCTCATGCACCAGCCGAAAGGTCACCTCAAGATCGGGATCGCCAGCTGTGATATACGGGATGAGCGCGGCTTCACCGTGGCTCTGCAAGGCGGCAAACGTTTCCGTGATACGTGTCATACGTCAGTGCAGTTCGCCTAAGAATCGTGCGACTCCTTGAAGATCTTTATCGCCACGTCCCGAAAGATTGATCAGGACGACCTGGTCGGAGCGCAGCCGCGGCACGAGCAGTGCGGCATAGGCGACCGCATGTGCGCTCTCGAGAGCAGGAATAATCCCTTCGGTCTCAGCCAGCAATTTCATACCCTCCACGGCTTGATGATCACTGACTGTCACATATTCTACCCGACGTTGGTCATGCAGGTAGCTCAGTTCCGGGCCAACGCCTGGATAGTCGAGCCCTGGCGCGAGGGAATGGGTATCACGGATTTGGCCAGTCTCATCTTGTAAGACATAGCTCTTACTGCCGTGTAACACCCCTACGTGACCGCCGGCAATTGAGGCGGCATTTTTTCCTTCTCCTAGACCACCGGCCTCGACGCCAATCATGCGAACTTCGGAATCCGCCAGAAAAGCAGTAAAGAGGCCCATGGCATTGCTGCCACCGCCCACACAGGCAATCAAATAGTCAGGCAAGCGCCTTTCGCGTTGGCGTATTTGCTTCCGGGCTTCGCGGCCAATCACTGATTGAAAGTCGCGCACTAGCAGCGGACTGAGCGATCCAGTCACGCAGCGCTTCATTCATCGCATCCTTGAGGGTGCGAGTGCCCGTCGTTACTTCGTGTAGTTTTGCTCCCAGCAAGCGCATACGGAATACATTAGGTGCTTGCCGTGCGATGTCCTCGCTGCCCATAAACACTTCACATTGCAGGCCAAAGAGTGCCGCAACAGTAGCGGTAGCCACACCATGCTGTCCAGCCCCAGTTTCCGCAATCAGTCGAGGCTTACCCATACGTCGAGCCAGCAACGCCTGACCAATGGTGTTGTTGATCTTGTGCGCTCCGGTGTGACAGAGGTCCTCTCGCTTCAGATAGACTTTCGCTCCCCCTAATCGCTGCGTCAGACGTGCGGCAAACGTCAAAGGGGTAGGACGGCCAACGTAATCACGCAGCAAGGTGCGCAGCTCATGTTGGAATTCCGGCTCGCGCCGGTAACGGCGGTAGACCTCTTCCAACTCAATCAACGCCGGCATCAAGGTCTCCGCCACATAACGCCCACCATAG
>JACQEL010000762.1 GCA_016200595.1 Deltaproteobacteria bacterium | reverse complement strand
CAGATTTGGTGTGTCCGGATCGGCCACCGTGGGGTGCACCGGTTTGGTTTGCGTCCCGTGGCGGCGGGCACGCGATGATCACCGGATTGGTCAATCCCAACCGAGAAGCGATCATTCGGCTGGTGGTAGCGGGGACGAGGGGACAACAACAGGAAATCGAGGCGATCATCGATACAGGGTTTACCGGGTTTTTGACGTTACCTCCTGCTCTAGTTGCCGCCCTGGGCTTATCGTGGCTGAGTCGTCAACCCGGTATCCTTGCGGACGGAAGCGTGGATATTTTTGATGTGTATGTCGTGACCGTGCTGTGGGACGGCCAGCCTCGTAGTGTAGAGGTTGAAGCGGCGGACACCGAACCGCTGGTGGGGATGAGTCTCCTAGCGCGGTACTCACTGCGGATTGATGTTATGAGGGGCGGGGTTGTTACCATCACAGCACTTCCGTGACGCGATCGGGGTATCTCCTATGCAGATTTTCTTTGATGAGTAGACCAGAGAAATCCATATCGAGGGGAACCAGGCAGGCTTAGCATATCTCGCGCAAGTATGCCGAAGTGTGATTGGACAGGCTCCAGGCTCAAACCACTGGCATCTCAGTGAGGCATTCGAGACCCTTGATCCGCCCTCACTTGATGTCATTATCTGTTATCGGGAAGCTCCCGATAACTGCGACGATAGATTCGTTAACGATACTGGCCACATTTCTTCCTGGTCAGTGAAGTCGGGGAGGGCGGGCTAAGGAGGGTGCAGCCCAATACTCGGATAGATCGAAGGGGGAACATGAGCTATATCTCAGCGGTTTTCTGCACATTGAGCCGTTCTCGCCTTACTTGGCTCGTCTTTTCAGGTCACAGAGCCCCTTAACACTTCGTACTCCTTGTTTGTCAGCCTCACGGTCTCTGAGGTCGTACGGCGTCCTTTCTTCTTTATTGTTCCTTGCGCCCATACTACTGCTGGGTCTACAGCGAAACTGCACAGGGATGTTGTCCTTCGACTTCGCCGCTCCGCGGCTACGCTCAGGACGAACGGGATATGAGCGCTTATGTTTATACACGAATTCAACGTAGACATGGCGCTGCAGCTTTCCTTCCGACTCACGCTTGTGGTACAGAGAGACTGGCAGATTTCACTGGAGATAGGAGACGATAATGGATTTTGCTCTGACTCCCGAACAGCAAACATTTCGTACGGAGATTCGCGAGTTTCTCGCCAAGGAGGTACCTTCGGATTCTGTGTTGGAAGATGGTTGGATTACCGGATATTCGCCTGAATTCTCGCGAAAACTCGGCGCACGCGGCTGGATCGGTCTCACCTGGCCGCAAAAATATGGCGGCCAGGCAAAAAGCTATCTTGATCGACTCGTCCTCACTGAGGAATTGTTGCGTGCGGGTGCACCAGTCGCGGCCCACTGGCTCGGTGACCGCCAGGTCGGTCCGGCGCTGTTGGCCTACGGGAGTGAGGAACAAAAAGCCGAGATCCTTCCACGGGTCACGAGAGGAGAGATCGTCTTTTGTTTAGGGATGAGTGAACCGGGGGCAGGCTCAGACCTGGCATCTTTACGCACCAAGGCGGTGGAAGAGGGAGACCACTTTTCTATTACCGGTCAGAAAATTTGGACCAGTTTTGCCCACGTGGCTGATTACGCGTATCTGGTCGCGCGCACGGACCCGGACGCGCCGAAGCATAAAGGGATCAGCGAGTTCCTCATCGATATGAAGCTGCCAGGAGTGACGGTGCGACCGTTAGTGGATCTCACTGGTGAACACCATTTCAATGAGGTGTTCTTGGATAACGTACGGGTGCCCAAGCGCTGGTTGATCGGTGAGAAGAACCGCGGCTGGTACCAGATTGCCTCGCAACTCGACTACGAACGTAGCGGTATCGAGCGGCTGCTCAGTAACTATCCAGTATTCCGAGACACGGTGAAATATGCGCAGGAGACTGGTCTCGCTAAGGACCCGCTGGTGCGCAACCAACTCGCCCAGTTGCAGATCGAACTCGAAATGGGCCGATTTCTGGTTTACAAAGTTGCCTGGATGCTCAGCCAGGGCGGAGTGCCAAACTACGAAGCGGCGATGGCGAAGTGTTTCTGTACGGAAGTTGAGCAACGCATCGCCCAGACGGTCAGTAGCTTACTGGGCGACTATGCCGTCCTCTTGCCCGGTTCACCCGCGGCTCGATTGGCTGGACGTGCAGCCCGTGAATACCTCTATGCTCCGGCCTACACGATCCAAGGGGGGACCAGCAATGTGCTGCGCAACATCATGGCGATCCGTGGTCTAGGATTGCAGGCTGGATAAACAAACAGTTCTCAGTAGCCAGTTGTCAGGAAGAAGGAAATAGGAACTATGCTTCTCGAAAACAAAGTCGCGTTGATCACTGGCTCTGCTCGGGGCACGGGGGCCGGTATCGCTAGAGTTTTCGCTGGTGAAGGGGCTAGCGTCGTCATCAATCAGGTGAAAGAGGAGGGGAATCCTCAACGGGTGCTTGAAGACGTCCAACGTGCAGGCGGGAAAGCGCTTTTTGTGAAAGCTGACATTACCGACGAAGCCCAAGTGCGTGAGATGGTGAGAAAAGCTGAAGAGACGTTCGGCCAGGTGGACATTCTGGTCAGTAACTATGCTGCCGCTATCCCGCGCAAGAGTTTCTCAGAAACCACCTGGGCTGAGTGGCAAGAGCAGATCGACACAACCTTGAAAGCGGCATTTCTTTGTACCCAAGCCGTGCTTCCGGGCATGAAGGAGAGACGCTGGGGTCGTATCGTGAGTATTAACACCATAGGCATCCATCAACCAGCCCCGCAGTATCACGGCTATACCGCAGCAAAAACGGCGATGTTAGGGTTCACACGCAATCTCGCGGTTGAAGTCGGACAGTACAACATAACCGTGAATATTGTCTCTCCAGGGCTCACTTTAACTGAAGAAGTGAAAGCGATGTTGACGCCAGAGGCGCAGGAAAAACATGAGAAGCAGGTGCCGCTGCGGCGCAGTGGTACGGTGGAGGATACCGCGAACGCGGCGCTATTCTTCGCCTCTGAATTGGGAAGCTTCTTGACCGGTCTCTATCTACCAGTGTGTGGCGGGCAGATCATGGACTGAGAACGGAATACGGTCAGTTAAGGTTCTGATAATCTTTGTCTTGTAAAATTTCTACACCCTCACTAAAAGCCTCCGTTTACGGTCTAACCTCTAGTCGAAGAACGAAATGAGGAAAGCATGATGCAACGTCGAGCAATTGCACTTTTTACCCCGACCATCCACGACATGATGGATATAGCCGGTATGGCGGATGACGCCGGCTTCGATTCGGTGTGGAATGGGGAATTTTTTAACCGTAACGGCCTCGTCACTCTTGCGGCAGTGGCGCTCAGTACGCGGCGAGCCAAGATTGCCACAGGTATTGCCTATGCCTACATGCGTAATCCGGTGCTCAATGCGACCGGGGCAATGGATCTCGATGAGCTATCCGATGGCCGCATGATCCTAGGGTTAGGTAGTGGCACCAAGTCGATGAATGAGGGTTGGTATGGGCAGCCATTCGAACCGCGTTCAGCGGCGAAGATGAAAGAGTGCCTGGCGCTGTTGCGCAAGATCTGGGCCTCGCACAAGGGCCCGGGCGTACGTTTTGATGGAGAATTCTATCACATTAATATTCCCGCCTTCGTCCGTCCGCGTGCGGTGCGCGATCGCATTCCCATTTACTTAGCCGCAGTGCAGAAAGGTATGCTACGGACGGCAGGAGAGGTGGCCGATGGTTTGGTGGGGCATCCGCTCTACAGTCGTAAATACCTCAGTGAGTTCATCAAGCCGAATTTAGAAATCGGGGCCAAGCGGGTTGGGCGTAGCCTGACAGACATCGATATCACGACTTTGCTCATCACAGCTATTAGCCACGACCGTGAGCAAGCGATCCAGGACGCGAAAAATCAGATTGCCTTTTATGCGTCGGTGAGATCTTACGAGGGTATTCTTAATCTGCATGGCTGGGAGCGGCAGAAATTAGCCATCTGGGAGCACTTTAAAACGTTTAACCTCGCCAAAATGGCCGAAGCCGTGACCGATGATATGGTTGAGCAAATCGCTCTTGCGGGCACACCTGACGAGTGTCGCGAGCAACTGGCAAAATGGGAGGGGCTTATTGATCTGCCGATCCTCTATACTCCGACTGCCGGTGTGCGTGCTGAGCGCGTGATGGAAAACCACCGGCTGATCGTCGAGACCTTTGCACGATAGAGGACAGCGCCCCTTCCGCATCGGTAGGGGCTCGAGATTGTTTAGGAAAATCTCAGCTGTGAGAGGGATTCCCGAGAAATTTGTTGACCGTCCAGGATGTACAGCCCATTAGTGAGATTTTATCTCACCCTTCTTCTCTTGTATGCGTTCACGCTCAAGATCGAATTCGCTTTTAATCCCGAGACGATGGAGGGCGTCATTCGCCTCTTCGAGAGATGTACTCGCGGCCACGGCTTGCGCTGGCCGCGACAAGGTGTGGAAAAGCACCGAGGCGGAAAGGTAAAAAGTTAAGGTGGTCAAGGGAGTCAAGCGCACTCGCCGTTCGTCATAGCGGATGTGACCTTCACCCCAAGCCCCTCTGGCGCAACGGAGGGGGACCGCGCTCGCTTCGGTCGGCACTTTTTCGACTACGTCTTCGAGTTCACTCACTACCTGTGGGGTCAGTGCCCAGGCGCCAAGCAGTCCTCCGGCCTCGGCTATGCGTGCAAGGGCGCGTTCGATTTCGTCGGTGGTCAACTCGCCGTCGCTGCCATAGCCAAAGATACCCCAGAGAGTGGCGTGCCCTCGTTTTTCCAGCTCTGT
>JACQEL010000761.1 GCA_016200595.1 Deltaproteobacteria bacterium | reverse complement strand
TCCCAACTGTCGACATACCTGAGAAAGTCGCCCCGACGAAGCAGCTTCCGGCATTTGGCAGAGCCGCACGCGCAGGTGAAATCGTATTCGAGGTTCAAGGAGGCATAATCGGCGGTGAGTTCCTCACCCGGCTGGATGTCGCGCACCGCGAGGTCGAACTCGTAGCCAGTGGTCATACAGGAAGGCTCACAGGCGTGGTTCAGGTAGCGGGCTAGGTCCCAGCACAGGACGAAATCTCCTCTGGCGTCAACAAAGGCGTACTTAGTGATCAGGTCGCGGTAGATAGGTGTCATATCCTTGACCTGTATGGCGGAAAAGACTTGGTCGAGATCGTCTCTCACCCACGTGATGGTGCCGCGGGGAAGCAACCGTATAGCAACTACGCCGTAGCCGATTTTATGGTCGATGAACCTAAGCTCTGTGTAAGGATGAAGCATGTGCGGCCCTCTTAATGAATCTTGGCAAACCAGATCAGTCGTATTCTTGTTATTTGGAGCGGAGTTTACTACCTCGACTGCCGGTTTCTTTGCAGCTGCGCCCTGGCGCTGTCTATGTTATCGGGGGCAGTGGGAAAAACTTTAGCGGCGGCCCCAAAATTTCTTTTGGGGCTGTAACCTCGATAGGGGGCAGCCGTGCTAAGCCAGGAAACTATGCAGTCTCTACTTGCTTGCCAAGAGCTGGCTGTATCGATTGGTAAGCAGAGGCCGATAACGGAGTGCACGAGGCTAATGAAGGGAGCTTACTTCCTCTCCTTGGTTACGCGCTCCAAACATTCGGTCAGGACTTCCAGGGTGTTGATCTCGAAGTCTGGAATATGAGTCGTTGATCTGAGGCCTTTGCGATTGAGCCACACGCTGTAGATACCCACCCCGCGTGCGCCGGCAACATCATGGATGAGCGAGTCGCCGATATGCACGGCCTGGTCCGGCCGGCAACCGGCGGCTGCTAGGGCTGCGTGAAAAATGGCTGGAGCTGGTTTGCCGCGGGCAAATTCTCCACCGACAAACACGTGATGGAAAAAGGGTACTATCCCGGTAGCGGCCAGTTTGGCCCGCTGCATCGCTGGCGCGCCGTTGGTCAATACGCTGAGCTGAAACCGGCCGGCGAGCTGCTGCAGCACGGACATGGCGTCTGGATATGCCTGACAAGTCCGCAGTCGATGTTGCCAGTAGGTCTCTGCCGCCTCTTGCTCTACCGTCGGGTCAGACAAGCTCCAACGACCCAGGGTGTGATTCCATACCGTCGCCAGCATCGCCTCAGGGGAAGAGAGATGACGGAGGTGCTGGTCGTAATCACCCCAGGCAGTATCCGAGACCTGGCGATAGGCAGCGGTAAGTTCGCGACTGTTCAACTCTGGCCAACGGCGACACACCACCTCACACGCTTTAGTCAGCCCGTCGCTAATTGAATCCCCATCATCGGCAAGAGTGCCATCAAAATCGAAGAAAATCGCTTTCATCTGCCTATTCAATCCCACCTCCCAGCTACCTCGTTCTCCAGATTAAAGTCGTTCTCGTCATCATGGTAATAATGCTCGCGTCGCGGACGACGTGCAACCCGCGCCGAAGACTGCCAGGAGTTTTCCCGCCAGTGGCCGCTGGGCATGGGCTCGTGAATCCGGGCGTAGTACTGCAATAAGCTCTCTTTTGTGTCTGCCCGGCCGAAGAGGATATCGCTTACCCACATCTCCCAGCCCGGGCGGGTTTTTCCGTCTGGTCCTTGCAAGGCGCACGGGATCAATATTGGCCCGTTCGACTCATACGTTTCTTTTGTGTGAGACGCTTCACGTTTGCCCTGTAGTGGAGCGCGTCTGGGCTTCCCGCTTACCTCAATCCTGGTCTTTGGCGTATTGGTGTGTTTGGCTTTTTGTGCTGGCATGTCTTCCTCTCTATCTCTGTAGTACTCTCTGGCGATTCTTGCAAAGATCTTGCCAGTTTCTTCCCAGGGGAACCCCGTAGTACAGGCAAACAGAACAGCCAGCACAGGTATCTCCTTATTTTTTCGGGAGATGTGCGACAAAGATGGCATAGCTTGGCGCACTGTTCCGCAGCGAAGATCATGCGCAAGAAGTGTCGGGCGTGTGTCCTCCCAGGGGTAAAGTCATCAGTCAGTGTGTCTTTTTTGAGCGCATGGAAGCAATAAGCGGCTTTACTAAGGGGAAAAAGGTAAAGTTCAGCCTGAGGCGTCGAATTCCACTCGACTTCGCTCTACGGATTCGGCACAATGGATATATCTTTCATGGGAGGGCCGGGTTCTCGGCCCTCTTTTTTTCCTATTGTTCATGGAGGACCATGTTGCAGAACGGTACGCCCCGACGTGTTGATATTCGTAACGTCGCTATTATTGCCCATGTTGACCATGGCAAAACTACGCTCATTGATGCGCTGCTCCGCCAGAGTGGGATTTTCCATGTGAAAGAGCAGCTCGTGGACCGCGTGATGGACTCGTTCGAACTGGAACGCGAACGCGGTATTACCATCTTGGCCAAAAACGCGGCGATTACCTATCGCGGCGTGAAGATCAATTTCGTGGACACGCCTGGTCACGCCGATTTTGGCGGTGAGGTCGAACGTTCGCTGGCGATGGTGGACGGAGTTATGCTGCTGGTCGATGCCTCGGAAGGGCCGCTGCCACAGACCCGCTTCGTGTTAAAGAAAGCCCTGGAGGCCGGATTGCCACCGCTCGTGTGCATTAATAAAATTGACCGTCCGGACGCCCGCATCAGTGAAGTGCTCGACGAGATCTATGACTTGTTCATTGACCTTGATGCCACTGAGGAGCAGCTCGAATTTCCGGTCGTCTATACCAATGCTCGCGCTGGCATCGCCAAGCGCGACCTCGCTGATCAGTCCGAAGACCTGCGCCCGCTGTTCGATCTGATTGTCTCGGCCTTGCCGGGGCCTCCCTGCGACCCGACGGCGACCGTGCAGTTTCAGGTCAATAACCTCGACTACAATGACTACGTCGGCCGGCTCGCGATTGGCCGTATCGTCAGCGGCGAGCTGCGTACGGCGAGTCTCTATACCTTGTGTCGTGTCGATGGCAGCCAAGTCCCCTGTAAAGTCATGCAACTCTACAGCTGGCAAGGACTGAAGCGTGTCGAGGTTGACGCCGCTCAGGCTGGTGATGTGGTTGCCGTCGCGGGCATCGAGGACATTCATATCGGTGACACGATCTCCGACCGCGAAACCCCCAAACCGCTGCCAGCGCTCCATATAGACGAGCCGACCATCGCCATGATTTTCGCAGTGAACACCGCTCCGTGGTCCGGCCGCGAGGGGCAGTTCGTCACCTCCAGACGATTACGCGAACGGTTGTGGGCCGAATTGCGTAAGAATGTCAGCCTACGGGTCGAGGAGACTAATTCGCCTGATTCCTTCCGCGTTATGGGTCGAGGTGAACTGCAACTGGCCATCTTAATCGAGACTATGCGACGCGAAGGCTATGAACTGCAAGTATCCAAACCGACGGTGATTACCAAGGAAATTGCGGGCAAAACCCAGGAGCCCATGGAATTGCTCTTGGTCGATATTCCCGAGGACTACATCGGTGTCGTGTCACAATTATTAGCCGTGCGTCGCGGCGTGATGACGAAGATGGATCACTTCGGCTCAGGTCGAGTGCGCCTGGAGTTTTCTATTCCGTCGCGCGGGCTGATCGGGTTTCGCTCGCATTTTCTCACTGACACGCGCGGCACCGGTATCATTAATTCTCTGTTCAACGGCTATGCACCCTGGCAAGGACCGATTCAAAGCCGCACTAACGGTGCTTTGGTCTCTGACCGTGAAGGGGTCGCGGTTCCGTATGCGCTCTTTCATTTACAAGAGCGTGGCATCCTGTTCGTTCCCGCCGGAACGCCGGTGTATGAAGGGATGGTGATTGGCGAGTATTCGCGCGATAGAGACCTGGACGTGAACGCGTGCCGCGAGAAGAAACTCAGCAACATGCGCGCTGTCGGCCATGACGAGGCAGTTCGTCTCACCCCACACCGCGAAATGGGTCTGGAAGATGCATTGGAGTGGATCGCTGAAGAAGAATTAGTCGAGGTGACTCCACAATCCATCCGCCTACGCAAGAAAATTCTCCAACCGCACCTGCGCCCAAAACGCAAAGACAAACCTGAGGGAAAAGGGTAAACAGTAAACGGGGAAGAAGGGAGGGACTATGAGCCTTGCCAATGACCTCTCTGCTTTGCTTGCAACCGAGCGCGTGTCTCTCAAACTTGCCGACCTGGAATTTGCTTCGCACGATGAGTCATCTTGCTCCCCTGCTCTGCCCGATGTTGTCGTGTGGCCACTGACGACCGATGAGGTCAGCCAGGTCGTGCAGTATGCCTCTGCTCATCACCTGCCGCTGACTGCACGCGGCGCCGGATCGAGTTTGGAGGGCAATCCCATTCCTGTACGCGGCGGGATCGTCCTTGATCTGTCACGCATGGATAAAATTCTCACTGTCCATACCGAGGACCTGCAAGTGACCGTCCAGCCTGGCATCGTCTACAATCAGCTCAACGAGCAACTCAAACCTTATGGACTTTTTTTCCCACCGTCTCCTGGTGGCAGTTAGGACGTCGCCACGGTCGGCGGTATAGTGGCAAACAACGCGAGCGGTATTTATTCAGTCAAATACGGCGGGACACGCGATCATGTGAAAGCGGCTGCGGT
>JACQEL010000749.1 GCA_016200595.1 Deltaproteobacteria bacterium | reverse complement strand
CTCGCCGCCACTGACACACATCCCGAACAGACGCCGCAGCCTGCGTGTGGTTTGTCCTCACAGAGCAGCACCTGAGCGAGGGCGAGCGCCGCCCGTTTCTTGCCGACTCCTGCTGGCCCAGTAAACAGGTACGCATGCCCGAGACGGTCGCTCGCCAGAGCGTGCTGTAGCGTGTCAAGCGCCGACTCTTGTCCGTGAATATTAGCGAAGAGCATGGGAAGAATGAACGTAAAACGTAAAACGTAAAACGTAAATGGGAGACTATTAAGAATTTTTTTACGTTTTACGTTTTATGCAGTACAAGCAATCGCCCCTGGACCACCGCCAAGATCTCTTGATGGATCACCTCTACCGAGCGCATAGCATCAAGAAGGCGCACCCGCTGCGAATCAGAACGGGCCACAGCCAGATAGCCGGCTTGGACCCGTTCATGGAAGGCAACGGACTCTGCCTCAAAACGGTCAGTGCCTTCTGTACCACTCTGCCGCTGTCGCACTCGCTTCAAACCTTCGCTCACTGGCAGATCCAGCACCAAAGTAAGGGCAGGCATACATTCACTACACGCGAAGGCGTTGAGCTGCGCGAGGAGACCGAGTTCGACCCCACGGCCATATCCCTGGTAAGCCGTGGTAGAGTCGACGAAACGATCGGACAGTACAATTTTGTTGGCGCGGAGGGCAGGAGCGATGATTTCCTGGATGTGCTGGGCACGATCCGCCAACATCAGATACAACTCAGCCCCAGGTGCAAGCGGCGCGGAAGTGGATTCTAGCAGCAAGCGGCGTAACACCTGTCCGACCGCAGTGCCACCGGGCTCACGCGTCACGACAACGTCATAGCCCTGAGAACGTAAAGCTTGAGCCAGCAGTGCCACCTGCGTGCTCTTTCCACTTCCCTCGATTCCTTCAAACGAGATGAAGAATCCAGCCATACAAGACCCCCAACAAGGGAGAGGAAGATACCGGAAAGATCCAGCAAGAGAAAGACCTGACCCTATGCGTTGGCAGAGTTTTTCCCATGTCATTTTCCGTGCTACTAGAGCTAGGCAGTACGTGCAAAAGGGGAAGGGAGGAGATGGAAACCCCTGAACGAAAGGCACGCCAAGTCATTGATGAGATGCTTCAGCAAGCGGGCTGGCTCGTTCAGGACGTTGCCCGAGCCCACCTCGGCGCTAGCCGTGGCATTGCGATCCGCGAATTCCCTCTCAAGTCAGGATACGGCTTTTGTGATGCCAAACCACTTGCATGGAATCATTGTGTTCACCGACGTTGGCGCCCACCCGGCAAGGGCGCACAGCCGTGCGCCCCTACAACACGGACGGTTACAAAGACAACCCCGATCACTAGGGTCGTTCGTAGCGGGGATTAAATCCGCCACTACTACGCGAATCAATGACCTGCGTGGCACCCCCGGCGTTCCGCTCTGGCAACGTAACTACCATGAACACGTCATTCGTAACGAAGACGACTTACGCCGCATTCGCGAATACATCCGGGCCGACCCCCTGCGTTGGGAATTAGACCGCGAGAATCCTGCGAGGCAGAGCGAGGACGAGTTTGACCGGTGGATGACGCCCTTATCACCCAAAAGGGGCCGGGCCAAGAAATGAAGGCGATTGGTGCGCCCTACCCTTGCAATCACGAGTACTAACGCGGGGATTGCAAGTCAGTGTTTCTGAAGCCATACTCTTGGTCACTAGAGAGGACATTAAGAAGCAGAAAATCTCTGTAAGTCTTTATATCTACCTGTCTTTTTGAGGACATTTTTAAGGACATCTGTGAGGACATATGAAAAGACATATCCGTGGATAACTTTCAAGCTCGACTTGCGTCGGGCCTCCCCAGCTTTTTGGATGTTCTTGGGTGAAGCTCGTTCGAAGTGCGAGCACATCGCTAACGTCCCGTTGCGCCCGGCCACAGCTACAGAACTCCATCTGCTCTATCTCGCCAAGGGCGCTCTCGCCACAACCGCTATTGAAGGCAATACACTCTCAGAGGACGAAGTCCTCAGACATCTAGAAGGAAAACTGCGGCTGCCTCCGTCAAAGGAGTACCTGACCAGGGAGATCGATAACATTGTCACCGCCTGTAACCGCATCGGCGCGGAGGTACGGTCCGGACGTCCGCCTGTCTTGCATGTAGCGACGATCAAAGAATTTAACCGCCTCGTGCTCGATAAACTCACTTTGGGTGAAGACGTCATCCCAGGGGAGATACGCATCCATTCAGTGGGTGTCGCGCGTTATCGTGGCGCTCCAGCCGAAGACTGCGAATATCTCCTGGATCGTCTGTGTACCTGGCTCAGTGGCTCGGACTTCGAACCCCCACAAGACATGCCAGACATGGACCTCGTATATGCCATCATCAAAGCAATTCTGGCACACCTTTATCTAGCTTGGATCCATCCATTCGGGGACGGTAACGGCCGCACGGCGAGGTTAGTAGAGTTCCTGATATTGGTTACCTCAGGGGTGCCAAGCCCTGCCGCCCATCTGCTTAGCAATCACTACAACCAAACACGCTCGGAATATTATCGCCAACTGGACCAAGCCAGCCAGTCTGGGGGAGAGGTGCTACCTTTTCTCACCTATGCGGTGCGGGGATTTGTCGATGGGCTACGTTCCCAATTGGAAAGGATCATTTTCCAACAGTTGGATGTCGCCTGGGAAAATTACGTCCATGAAAAATTTCAACACCGCACATCCCCGAGCGATGTGCGCCGCCGCCATTTGCTTCTTGACCTCTCTGACCGTGAGGAACCAGTGCCCTTTGGCAAGTTACGAGAGGTCAGTCCACGGGTAGCGGCAGCATATGCTACTAAGACAGCCAAGACACTGTCGCGCGACCTGAGTGCACTGATAGAAATGGACCTGCTGGAGCTAACACCTAACGGCTACAGAGCCAAGAAAGAAACAATCCTCGGGTTCCTTCCGCTGTAGTGCAGCCCCAGCCAACACCCCGATGAGGTCGAGCCATGACCAACCACTCCCAACAGATCGTCCAAAAACTCTGGAACTACTGTAATGTTTTGCGCGATGGAAGTTCTTGATTATTTCGGCGTAGGCAAGAGAGGGAGAGGGTTGCCAAAATAGTAGGGAAACCGTCGGTTAGGACGCCTACTCTTGAAACACCAAGTGTCCAGCGGCTTCCTGCGCCTGAATTTTAGCTTCAAGCTCCGGAGGAAGCATGATCTTGCGAGAGGCAGGGAACTTATCGCGATCCAGGGTGGGACGCAGAAAATACTGCTCTGCTGTGAGCACTTCAGATTGGCTTTTGAGCGGAGCGAAGAACCAGACGCGCGGCAATACGCCGGGGTTGAAGAACACGTCTTGATCCTGCGCCGACCACTCGCGAGTCTCGTGCGCATCGTGCACGCTGTAGCGCATATAGTCCAGGGTCACGTCCCAATAGTGATTGAAAAGAACGCCGTAGCCTTTGTCTCCCATTGCCGGGTTGTGCAACTTAACAATACGCGTCTCGACAAAAATGAGGTTGTCATCTTTGCCATACTGCTCGATGCGCAGTGGGTAGAAGTAGTGCTTGTCGAGCCAATAGATGATACGTGGGGCGGAATAGTTCGGTAGCCATTCGTCGCGTACCCGCGCCTCGACTACCCAACATTCGACTCCCCCGTTTTCCGTGTAGAAAGGGTAAGCATCACCCAGCATGCGGAGCTGCTCAGTCGGTATGTCGTGCAAGGTTCCGTCGGGGTCCGCGAGCGTCACGGTCGGACGAGTATTAGGGAAACGGACGGTTTTATACAGCGTATCCACTCCCAAGAGACGCCAAGAAAACTCCCAGGGATCACGCCCGAAGATATCATCAAAACTTTCGGCTCCTTGAGCCAGCTTGTCCCCACGGCGCGGCTGAGGTTGACG
>JACQEL010000748.1 GCA_016200595.1 Deltaproteobacteria bacterium | reverse complement strand
GGAGGTGATTTTGCTGAGCAAGTACGAAGAACTCTATTTCTCAGAGATCGCCGCCATCCTGGGGTGTTCGGTGACCGCCGCCAAGGTACGGGCGTTCCGGGCACTTAAGGCCCTGCGGGTGGCGTTAGGGAATGTGAAAGACCTATGCTGACATGCCATGAAATGCAAGAGCTAGTGCCGGAATATATAGCGGGTCGTCTTGCCCCGACTGAGGCCCAGGTATTACGGCGTCACCTACAGGAGTGCCAGAGTTGCACGGCCGAAGTAGAAGAGCTGGCGCAGGTGTGGAAGCTATTGGGACAGTGGCCAGAGGAAGTGCCTTCGGAGCAGACCGTGAACGTCATCCGACAAACTGTGTTGAGTGACCTTGCCTCACGCCAGAACGTGGCTCTCGCGAGAGAGATACTGCCAGCACGAAAGCTGATGTGGGCAATAGTAGATGGCCTTGTGTTCACCCTTGGTTCTGTCGCGGTGATGGCAGGGGTGGCAAGCTTTGAAGGATTGTCCGCACCGGTCTTGTTGGGGAGCGGGGCGCTCTGGTCGGCCCTCTACATTCTGGCGTGTGCTTTGTATTTCCGGTTGGGGGGTCAGAATGGTGCTGCGGTGAACCTCCGCGTCATCGCTACGGCCGGACTCTTGACGATGGGTTTCTCTCTCCTTGCCGCCCGCACGCTGTCGGTGGGAAAGCTGGTCCAACACTGTCAGATCTCGCCGTGGGGAGCAGCACTCTTCCGCTGCGTGGGACAGGAGGGCGCGTATCTCCTCTTTGGCGCCCTGTATGCACTCGCTCCGTTGCTTGTGGTGTCCTTTGCTTTTGGCGAGCAGGTGCAGCGGCGGCCGATCCTCCACGGACTGTTATGTGCCGGGCTCTTCTTTCTCCTGACCCTGCCGGCGATCTACCTGCAGTGTGGAGCCTTTTCTCTGGGGGTTGGTCTCAGTTGGATCGCCGGGGCATTCCTGGGGTCGCTTGCCGGAGCGCCCCTGGGATTCTGGTTGAGGATGCAGAGCCGATCGCAAACGAGATGACAAAAACTCGCCTCTGTTCACCTAGCTGTTACCACTTAATTCCCTTTGAGACTACATGCTTACTGTCCCCACGAAATAACCTTTTCTGGCTTGGGGATCAGGAGTACGCGCGGCTCCTTTTTTTCCTGCATACGGCAACATCGGTACCCGCCTCAGCGAGCGCCAAGGCGATAGCGCGACCGATACCACGTGCCGCCCCTGTGACCAGTGCGACTCTTCCTGCTAATGACAGAGGTGTACCTTGCCATCGTTCTTTTCTAGAATCACACTTTACCGGATCGTGCTCGTCAATACGGACGAGGAAAAGGCAACACAGATGAACAAGAAAAAATCTAGCAGGCTGCTGAAAAAGAGATTTTCGTGCTTTGACAGGCTCAGCACGAACGGACAATCTTCCACGATTGCAACACCCGACCTGTTCGCCGTGAGCCCTTCGACTTTGCTCAGGACAGGCTTGTCGAAGCGTGAATGCAGGGGTTTTCAGCACCTTGCTAGAGCAATGGCCGGAGCTATGCTACTCGAATTCTTTTCCTCTCAGCTTGGCTATGGACAGTGCACTTGGGCGGATGAGACTCCGGGCTCGCCGGCTGCTCAGGATTTTCCTGAAGGGAGTTCTAGCGTGATCGAGCCGCTCACCTGGCGGGTGAGTGCCAGCGACCCCACTGCTCTTTATGAGCGGGCGAAAACCTTAGTGGCACAGATTCCTGAGGCTGCTATAGTGAAGGAGGGTGAAAATCTGTTAGTCGTTTCCCTCCCAACCCCGCAGTTACCCGCGCTTCGCCAGGAACTCAGCAAGCTCGGGTCGGTGAGCAGTCCCACGGGAGAAACTACGCCAAGTGCACCGACGACGTTGTTACGTTTAATGTTTATCCGCTCATGAATTCGTCCTTTCGTTGCAAAGACGGAGGTTTCGCAGTAAAAAGGGGCGCGACAAAACGAAGGACCATCGATAGGGAGGAGAAGTAGACATGAAACGGCTCACACTAAGCGCGTTATTGCTGATAGTGTTTTGGACGGGAGTGGCACGGGCAGAAGATACGTACCCGCAAGCTGCCTTTACCGTGCGTTTTACCGGCATGCTACTTCCAGCCAATGAACAGAACCGTGAAGATTTGGTCACGGTCAGTATCTTCGTGGAAGGAACCCCCTGGCTGCTCAGACTGGGAGAAATAAAGGAACTGACCGCCAGGGATCAGGGCCAGGCGAAGGAGCAAGCCATCCAGCTACGGCAAGTGCGCTTCTATGGGTCAGACGATCTCATTAGTCAGTTGCAGAAACCCGAGATCGCCGGCAAAGTGCTCACCATCGAAGGACGTCTCGATCCTGGCACAAAACGCTTCCTGGTCACGGCGGTGCAGGAAGGCAAGGGTGGAGCGTCACAGCCGCCACCGAGCAAATGAGCCTACCTCATATATAAAGGAAGCGCATGGCAAAAAAAGCGTCAGCGCCGAAAGGACCGCTGTTGGGCGCGCATATGTCGATTGCCGGCGGTGTAGACAAAGCTCTGCTCTTAGGGAAAGAGGTCGGCTGCGACACGGTGCAGATCTTTACTAAATCGTCGCGTCAATGGGCGAGCAAGCCGTTGAGCAAAGCTGAGATCGCGGCCTTCCAGGCAACGAAACGCACGACTGGTTTCCCCATTATTGTTGCGCATGACTCTTATCTGTATAACTTCGCCGCGTCTGATGAAGTCCTGCGGAAGAAGTCGGTGAACGGCCTGATCGACGAGATGGAACGCTGCGAAGCGCTGGGCGTTGCCTATTTGATTGCGCACCCTGGCGCGCATGTCGGCGCAGGGGAAGCCGCTGGCATTGCCACCATTGCCAAGTCGATCGACGAGATGCACAAAGCCTGTCCCGGCTATACCACTAAACTCGCCATTGAGATCACCGCCGGTCAGGGGTCGACCCTCGGGTATCGCTTCCAGCAGGTGCAGCAGATTATCGACGCGACTCAAGCGCCAGAACGCTTGCGCGTTTGCTTTGACACTGAACATGCCTTTGCCGCCGGTTATGACTTGCGCACCGCCGAGGGATATGAACGGACCTTCGTTGAGTTCGAGGAGTTGATCGGAATACGTTTGCTGGTGGCGTTTCATCTCAACGATGCCAAAAAAGATCTTGGCTGCCGCGTCGATCGGCATGAGCATATCGGCAAAGGATTTCTCGGCTTAGCAGCCTTCCGTCTCTTGCTGAATGATCGCCGATTCTGGGGACTGCCGATGTGTTTGGAAACGCCCAAGAGCGACGATTGCCACGAGGACCGTGAGAATCTCGCGACGCTCCGAGGTCTCTTGGCCGCATAAGCGAACTAGATGTTACGTTACAGCGGTCTGCACTTGCATGAAGAGAGAAAGAAGGTAGGCCGGAATAAGCGAAGCGTTTCCGGCCTAGACGACGCCGGGAACGGCCTGCGGCCTTATCCCGGCCTACGACTGAGAAACCGGTAGGTCTCCTCGCTCAAATGAAAACCGTTGCAAAAACGTAATGAGTAACCTCCTCATCCTCCTCCCTCTTTTACGTTTTACGCCGTACATTTTACGCTTCCCATGCCGGTAGCCCAGAAAAAGCGTTTGGCCATCCAGCTCGCAGCAACCCTAGGAGGCCTCGGTGTCCTGGGGCTGCTGGTGTGGAATATTGGGCTCGGCGAGGTCGTCGCTCACCTACGTCAGATCGGTTGGTTGGCGCCGTTGCTTCTCGTTCCATACCTGGTCATTGCCCTGTGTGATGCCAAAGGGTGGGCTTGTGCGATCCCCCCCACCGTCCAGGCCGGGGAAATCCCCCTCTGGCGCCTGTCTCTCGCTCGCCTAGCCGGCGAAGCGGTGAACAATCTCACCCCGACCGCCAACCTTGGTGGCGAGCCGATTAAGGTCTATCTGCTCCGGGCGCATGGGCTCACCATCGATACTGGCCTGGCCTCGGTAGTGGTGGCGAAGACCACACTGGTAGTATCACAGATAGTATTTATTCTGCTCGGCTTCCCTTTCTTTCTCTATCGGTTGGGTTGGGTACGACAGGGGTGGTGGGTGCTGGGACCATTGCTCATCCTCGCCTATGGCTTCACCTT
>JACQEL010000695.1 GCA_016200595.1 Deltaproteobacteria bacterium | reverse complement strand
GCCCTGATCGAGCTTCGCGATCCCGGAAATGAAACTTGATTCGCATTCCGTCACCTGGCCGTAAGACGGCTTGGGTTCGATCTCTTGCGGGCTAATGTTTTGCACATCTAGAACCTCATGAACAATGAGGCCCATCAGGATTTGCTGCCATTCCAAGACGACAATATAGTCCTGGACGTGGTAGGGGCGTCGGGCGCGCCCGAAGCGGAGATCAAGATCCATCACCGGCAGAATTCTTCCCCGCAGGTCCACAATGCCGACAAAGAACTCCGGCGCTTCCTCGATGGGCAGCAACTCCGGCAGGCGGATAATTTCCCGCACTGCCAGTGCGTCTACCGCGAATACCGCAGTATTCCACTGGAAGAGAAGATGCGGATGGGCCGCCAGGCTCCCTCTCTCCTCAAGGTTCGAGTGCGCGTTTTTCATCGACCATCTTTTCCACGTACGCCGTCAACTCGCCCGCGGTCATGGCCCCATAGGCGTTCACGACCGTTTGCGGTGGCATTCGCTTGAGAAAGTCCAAGGCGATCGCCCGCATTTTGCGGGCGCGGTCGGTATCACCTTCCCTGTCATATAACGCCCCGAGTTCAAGATAAGCGGGCGTAAAAGTCGGATCAAGGTACAGGATTTTCTTGAACAGAGTTTTGACAGCTTCGCGATCACCTTGATGTTCGAGGATATGGGCCAGGAGATAGTAAGGAGTCACTGCGAGTGAGTCTGCGGCCATAGCTTGCCGGCAGCGGCGCGTCGCTTCGTCATAGTCCCCCAAACTGGCATGCGCTTGGGCACTCAGGGTCAAGGCGCTGAGGTTGCGGGGCTCCTGATGAATCAGCCCCTCCAGCTTGGCGAGGGCGAGACGGTAATTCTCGCGTTGCACGAGTTGCTCTGCTTCTTGGAGCGCGGTCTGGGGAGTGGGCACCTCTTGAGCGGGGCTGGCGCGCTTGGTGAGTTGCGGCGGGAATCCGGCCGCCCGAGAAGAAGGAGACCAGGTGCCGCGGGCCGGCGCGCGCGCGCGCGTGAGGTTCGGTGAAAGCGTCGGGTGATTAGCCGAGCCGGCCACCATTCGCTCCCCGCTCTGATAAATCACCGATTCCGGAAACCGTTTGGCGTGCAGATTTCGTGGCTGTGGCCCACGCACCTCCCCGTGCCCGGTTAACAAATACCCCTCGTCATTGAGCGATTGACAGAACTTTTGCAACACTACAGACCTGGCCTGTTGGTCAAAATAAATGAAGACATTGCGGCAAACGATGAGATCGAGGTCATGAATACCCGAAGACCTCGAGGGAAATGAATCCTGGAAAAGATTCCCTGGGCGGAAGTGGACCAAGGAGCGAATCCGGGCGTCGAGTTCCCACTGTTGGTGGCTCGGGTGGAAGTAGCGGGTCTTGAGGTCCTCATGCACGCCGCGAAACGACCACACTGAGTAAGTGCCGCGGCGAGCTTTTTCGATCGCGGCTGTGTTGAGGTCAGTGCCCAATATGAAGATCTGCCAGTTCTTCTGTTCAGGCAGCAGTTCCGTCACGAGTATGGCCAAGGAATACGGTTCCTCTCCGGTGGAACAGCCAGCGCTCCAAATCCGCAACGAGCGCCGCGGTTGGTTGCGATTAATGATCTCCGGGAGAATATGATTCCGCAGCAGAGCAAATTGGCCTTTATCTCGGAAAAAGTAACTCTCGCCCGTGGTCAGAAGACCGGTGAACTCCGCCCATTCCTGTCGGTTTTCCGCACCGTCTCTAGCCAAGATCTCGTAATAGGCCCGCGCGTCAGAGAGCTGAAGACATTTCATCCGGCCAGCGATGATCTTTTGCAGCTTGGCCAGGTCGTGCGGCGAGATATGTAAGCCAGTACGGGTCGCGACCAGCTCGGCAAATTGCACTTGGAGACCGTTGGGCAAGGATTGGTTCATTAGCGCTGTCGAAGGCTGTAACACTCTTCTGTGCCCGTGTAAATCGTTGCTTCACTGCCACCAGAGGTATGGTGGCCGCTGGACCTCAGCTTCGTGAAGCGTATCTATATTCTCCCTTGTTGCACAGCCGAGACCGGGCTGTAATGATCGGCACATAGGCGGATGAGAGCGCATACGTGCCTCGCTCGTAGCTGCCCTACACACAAGCAAAGATGACCGCTGAGAAGAACGATGAGTAGAATAATGATGTTGGCTCCGGCAAAAGTGAATGTCTTCTTACGAATCGTGGGCCGCCGACCCGATGGCTATCATTGGCTCGACTCACTGATGGTGCCGGTGAACCTCTGTGATGAGGTGACGATCGAAGCCCACCGCGGTCAGCCTGAGATTGTGGTGACGTGCGACGACCTAGCTGTTCCCAGTGATGAAACCAACCTGGCATACAAAGCCGCAACTTTGCTGTGCCGCGAGACGGCTACGTCAGCTAAGATCTCTATCGCCTTGCACAAGCGCATCCCGGCTGGTGCGGGCCTTGGCGGCGGGAGCAGTGATGCCGCAGCGGTGGTCAAAGGACTCAATGCGCTTCTCGCTTTGCGCTTGTCAGAAGACCGGCTCTGTTCCCTGGGCGCGCGCCTGGGCGCTGACGTGCCTTTTTTTATCCCTTGCCGTCCGGCCAAAGTCGCCGGAATCGGCGAAATTCTCGCGGCGGTCCCGCCCCTCCCTTCTTGCTGGTTGGTAATCGTCGTTCCGCCTTTCGGCGTATCAACTCCTTGGGCATACCGTCGCTTTGACGAACTCCCCCTTCCAGCAAAGCCCCGGTTAGACGGCGCTCGTCAGCAACTCACGAATCCGTGGGCTGGAGAATTCCTCGTCAATGACCTGGAGCGGGCAGTCTTACCTGAGTACCCCCAAATTAAGAGCCTTAAAGAGCAGCTTCTTCGTCTTGGCGCTGAAGGAGCGCTGATGTCCGGGAGTGGCTCGGCAGTATTCGCCGTGTTCCATAGCCGAGCGGTAGCAGAGCAGGCCATCGTGGCACTGGCAGACCAGGGAAAGACGTTCTTGGCGAACCCCCTAGCTGGCCCTCCCGCTACTGCCTAGTAGTCCGTCCGGGTGGTGTTGAGGGGTCATTGCGAGGAGCAGCGCGACGAAGCAATCTCGCTCACTTGCGGTCCCCTCACCGAGATTGCTTCGCTGCGCTCGCAATGACAACCCCTGAGACGCGAGATCTCGCGTCTCTACACGCAGAGGGCGGGTGGACTGATTTGAAAACCGCTCTAGCTCAGCAGAAAGACCGCCGATGCCGGCAAAAGTTCATTTTTCATCTAGACTTCTGCGGCTAAAGGTGCTACAAGAGCGGAACCTGTAGAACTCGTAGCTCGTCCATAATCTGCTGATTTTCCTCAACAATTGTACAATAACTGAGAACTGAGGGTTGAGTGCGGATTGCTATGTGATGGGGAGTAGCCAAGTTGGCAAGGCACTGGGTTTTGGCCCCAGCATCCGCAGGTTCGAATCCTGCCTCCCCAGTCTCACCGGGCAACAGGTCTCAACAATTCCCTGAGGATGGTCTGATGCGAGACGCACTGAAGATTTTTGCTGGTAACTCGAACCGCCCCCTGGCCCAGGAAATCTGTGACTACCTCGGCGTGCCGCTGGGCGCTGCTGATGTGCGTACTTTCAGCGACGGTGAGATTGCGGTCGAGATCACTGAAAACGTACG
>JACQEL010000694.1 GCA_016200595.1 Deltaproteobacteria bacterium | reverse complement strand
CGGAGGAGCCCCCGGAAGCGGTGAGCATTTCCCGTTCGTGCTGAGCCTGGCGAAGCACGGTTTCGCTTTTTTCACAGCCTTTAAGGAATTTATCAACAGCTTCTTAGGAAAAACACACCACGATCTGGATTTTAGGGTGCCATGGGTAGCTGGCTGCCCGTGCCCACCGCTCGCACTGGCGGACTAGTCCCATACTGTCCGGAATAAATTTGTTCCACTCGGGTCCAAGCTCTAGGCTCCGGAGGCGCAGCTGTGGAGTGCGCCGGCTTTGACGGCGCTTTAGCTCCCGGGCTCCAGTTGTTCCCGGGCGTGGAGCGTGTAGCACTGCGCAGCCAAAGCGGGAGCGGTGCTCCCGCGCTCCAAAGGGCAAAGCCCCAATCCTGAAGGTCTTGACCGTGAAGGGGCCGTACCAAGGTAAAGCGTTGCCCCCCTTCTCGTATCATGCAGTTTGTGATAAAGCAGCACAAATTTTCACGGTGACGACCGACTCCATCTCCGTAGTCGTCACAAATAGGAGGGAATGTGAGGAGAAAATATACATTCACGGTATGGGCACGCATCGGGATAGTCGCTGTGGCTTTTGCGTGCCTCGCGACTGCGAAGACTACTGCACAAGCGATAGAGTTCTCATATTCGGGCGACGAAGGGCCAGGTTTTTGGGGTGAACTTGATCCGGCATGGACGAATTGCTCAGAGAACTCACGTCAATCCCCAATCGACATCAAGAATGCCCACAAGGATAAGCCTCTAGGACCATTGGATCTTAATCTGCACGAGACTGAGATCGACCTGATAAATACCGGCCATGGTATTCAGCAAAGGTATAAGCCGGGAAGTACGCTGACTTTTGCCGGCGTGGTCTACGAGTTGCAGCAATTCCATTTCCACACCTTGTCGGAGCATACCATTAAGGGGAAGCGGGGAGCGATGGAACTCCACGTGGTCTTCAGCAATGCTGGGACGGGCAATCTGGCGGTCATCGGACAGATATACGATGTCGATGAGGAAAACCAATTCCTTGCGGCATTCGATCAGATATTACCCCGCCATTCGGGAGATAACACCACCTCCCCCACGGAGATCAATGTAGGGGATGGACTCGATGATACAAGAAAATACTTTACCTACCCTGGTTCGCTGACGACACCACCCTGCTCTCCGACTGTGACTTTTATCGTGCTCGAGAAACGAGCGACGATGTCTGAGGAGCAGTTCCATCTGTTCAATGACATCATGGGCAACAACTTCCGGCCTCTTCAGCCACTGAATGGTCGCACGATACACCGCAGCCACTGAATGGTCGCACGATACGCTTGTCCCACTGATTCTGGGAACTGATGAACGCCCTGGACTATAGGGAAGGAGAATCGCATGGAGCACCGGCTGAAGACACCTGACGACCAACCAGAAAAGAGTGAGCGGACCGACAGTATCGCGGAGCAGCTTTCCTTCACAGCTCGCTTCGTGCTTATCTTCGGTGAGATCAATCATTCCCTGGCACGAGCCACCTGCGAGCGACTGCTGGCCCTTGCGTGAGACAAGGTACGCACCGCTGGCATGACCTCCTCGGCAAACCGGCGCATACTGGTCAGGATCTGGCGGTGCGGCACCAAGCCGCCCGGGTTGAACCAGCAGATGAGCTGATCCATCTGGCACTGGGCGTACGCTTCCTCAATCTTGCGGATGCAGGTCGCAGGAGTGCCGTAGAGCGCTGTCGTCTCTATTTGTTCCCAGGTGATAGCATCCACCCGCTTGCGGATCTCCCGTAAATAAGCGTACGCCGAGGAGTTGTCGCGTTCGCCTAAGCGCGCTTGGTGACTGATCGCCCGAAAATAGTTTAAGAAGCTGGCCTCCACTTCATGGCGGATCTGCGTGGTGCTGTCAGCGACGTAGACGGGAAAGGCAATCGCTACGTCTTCACTGTTCCCCTGGTGACCTGCCGTGCGAAACGCCTGGCGGTAGAGCGCAAGCTGCTCAGGCAGTTTTGCACTGGAGTTGAGTGGGGACGCTACAAACACCGGATAGCCATGTTCCCCGGCGAATATCGCCGTCTCTGGACTATTGGCCGCGATCCGCAACGGCGGATGTGGCTTTTGCAGAGGCTTGGGCACGACCGTAGTCTCGGGCACGTGAAAATACGTGCCTGCAAACCGACAGGTCTCCTGCGTCCACGCTTGCTTGATAATCGTCAACGCTTCCTCAAAGCGGGCGCGGCTCTCCTCGCGCGGCACATTAAATCCTTGAAAGTGAATAGCGATCATGCCACGGCCCACTCCCAGTTCTACTCGCCCCTGGCTGAGCAGATCGACGACCGCTGCTTCCTCTGCCGTGCGTAAGGGATGCTGGAGTGGAAGCAACAGCACTGCCGTCCCGAGGCGAATGCGCGTGGTTCGTTGCGCTAGAACAGCGGCTAAAATCAACGGTGCCGGCATGATGGAGAACAAGGGGTTAAAGTGCAGCTCAGCGAGCCAGGCAGTGTCAAAGCCGAGTTCCTCAGCGTACACAATCTGTTCGATGGTCTCCTGATAGCGCGTTGCGGCATCCTGGGTAGGGGCACAGGGAAGTTGATAAAAGAGTCCGAATTTCATAGATGTCCCGGTAACTTAAACACTGGCCGGCAGCTACAGTATTCCCACCTGCTCGACCAGTAGCGCTGCAGCTCCCCGTCCAAGAATAAAGTGACGGGTATCGTTAAACTGTGCGACTTGCAACACTCTGAACGATCCGCTCATCCGTCCCCCCTCCTTCTGATGGCAATATTCGCGCTCTCTCCGAGAAGATGCCTACTGGGTTTTCCTTTACTCTCTTTCGTCTCGGTGTGGCAAGGGAGACACTGGGCCGCTTGCGCCTCGGTGACAGAGGCAATCACAATCGTCTCCTGAGGGACATCTCATTCCGCGAGAAGGGTATTCCCTTGCGCCAGGCTAACCTCCTGTTGTTGACTAATAAGGCCAAGTCCATTATAGGATTTTGGCTGTACTTAGGCTGACCTGCGGTTTGCGCCGCGGGTCAGCCAATCGTGGCAAAAGTTATGCTGTCCAGGCCCAGAAATTCTGAGGAGACTATGACACTCTCTTCCTCGCTCTTCTCGCGTCGCCGGTTTCGGCAATTGTTCGGCACTGCGGCTACAGGATTGACTCTTGCCGGGGTCAAACCTGCACTGGCTGCCTCGCCACAACCCTCGACCAGTGAGACGGGCATCACCTATGATCCCGATGGAGTCGTACAGGATTTACTAGAGGGCAACGAGCATTTCATTAAAGGAGAACCGAGTAGCCCACGCCGGCGGCCGGAAGACTTCCAGCCCCTCGTCGAGGGGCAACGCCCGCAGGCGGTCATAGTGAGTTGCTCAGATTCTCGGGTCCCGCCAGAGATTTTGCTCGACCAGGGGATTGGTGACCTCTTTGTGATTCGAGTGGCAGGGAATGTGATAAGTGGTGCTGGGACCGTCGTGAAAGGCAGCATCGAATATGGGGTAGCCGAGTTGAAGGCACCGGTGATAGTCGTGCTCGGGCATAGCCAATGTGGGGCTGTCAAAGCGGCGATAAAGCACCTCAACGAACGCGACCCCTTACCCGGGGCTCTTAACAGTTTGGTCAATCTCCTCAAACCCGCGGTGATCAGAGCCAAGGGCCAGT
>JACQEL010000693.1 GCA_016200595.1 Deltaproteobacteria bacterium | reverse complement strand
TGCTGACCGAAGGGGAAGCCCTTCAGCCGGTAAGCTCTGCGGTGGTCTTAGTTGATATTACTCCCAGGGTCGAGCAAGCGGGAGTCGATCGCATTCGCGCCTTCATGACGGCGCGGCCGGAGGGATTTACCAATCTTGAGGAAGTTGCCGACACCATTGCGGCGTATATTCCCCATCGGCCCAGACCAAAGGACCTCAACGGGCTGCAAAAAAACTTGCGTCTCGGTGCGGATGGCCGGTACCGCTGGCATTGGGACCCGCAACTCATCGGTCCTGATCGCTTAGGGCGCAAGCGTGACCCTGAGCGTTTACTCGCCGCCGCGCGTGCTCTACGCGTACCCACGCTCCTCGTGCGTGGCAAAGTCAGCGATGTGGTCAGTGATGAGACGACCCAAGAGTTTCTCGAGGCCGTGTCGCATGCCAAATATGCCGATGTCGCCGGCGCCGGGCATATGGTTGCCGGTGATCGCAATGATGCCTTTAGCAAGGCCGTGATCGAGTTTCTGGCAGAAGTGAAGCCGCTACTCTGATCCCAAAGCTCGGTTGCCGGGGCCGTCTTGGAGGACGCAAGACTCCGAGAACCGATGACCGCGACCTCGGCAACTGCAGCGCAGGATGAGGAACACCCAGCGCCTCAACAAGCAGCTCAGTGCATGTACCTCATGGGGTGATACGCTTCCGCCTCACGGCGTACCAATCAGAGACATAGGGAGAAATAGGGGATCAAGTCTTCCAATCATACATCACCCTTTTCCTTTCTTTGAAGAGAGGTGGCAATGTCGGACCTGACCTCAAATTCCCCGGATATTAGCGATGACTCGTGCAAGCACCTAGTTATCTTACTTCGAAATGATCGTCATTTTCTCTCTTCCATTACTTTGACTATAGCAGCGCCCAACTCCAAATCTTGCTTTGCCGATTGTAGAGACTTTTCAAATTCTCCTTCACTCATGCTGTCTTTCTCCACCCTCAACCGTTCTAGTTTCTTGTCAATCCCATCAAGTACTTCTATAAGCATTTCCCTGAGTGTTTCAATTTTTTTCCTGCTTTCTTCTACTGCTGCTCTCCGAGGCTCTTCCTGTGCTTTTCGGTTGGCCTCTTCTTGTGTCTTCTGTTCCTCTTTTTTCCAGGCAAATTCTTCTAGGTGCTGCCGTTTCTTCTCCTCTTCCTGGGTCTTACGGCGAGCTTCTTCCCTCGCCCGTTGCTCCTCCTCCTTTTGCATGCGCTCTTCTTCGCGTCGCTGTTTTTCCTTGGCGCCTATTGCCTCTTCTTGGGCACCGGGGGTTTCTTTTAGACTGAAGTATTCCCAGGGCCAGAACCAGAATCGTCTTGAACTTTCGGGCGGACTTTTTGATTTAGTTTCCTTTTCACGACCCTCTGGAGGTATACTCGTCTCTGCCATGCGCTCGGCTGATGGGGGCTGTGGTGGGGACAGCGTATCGGAGGTGGGTATGTTTTCAAGTCCCGATTTTTTGCCTTTCGCTCTTTCGCGTTCCTCCATGGAGACTCCACCTGGGATTGCATGTTCCTCTCGATGCTCCTTCGGGAGGCCGACCTCGGCTCCTCCTGTCCAAACCCCTCCTTTTGCTCTTGGCCCAATTCCTGTTGCTTGATCTTCCTTCTGTAGGATGGCAATTAGCCTTATTTTAAGCCCATCCCACTCCTGCTGAATTTGGCTCAATTTTTCTTCTCTTGTTTCTGCAGATTTGGGTCCTCCCGGACGGTTAGGGTCAATTGGTCCCCCTCGCTTCTTCTCTCGAGCAATCACCAGTGGCGGACTAAGCCCGATGAGTTCTAGCTGCAGAACGAGTTCGACAGTGACCAGGAAGAGAATATGTCGATCCTTCAGCTTCATACGTTTTCCCCTTCCCCTGGGTTTCCCATATGAAAGTTTTCACAGTAAAGAGCTTTTTCACGCCACTCGTAGATTCGTTCAACGCACGCATGTAAAGAGAGCAGAAAGACAGGAGTAAAAAAATCGAAAAACATCCCAAGATTAAAAAATGAAAAGAAACTGAATAAGATCATGCCCAGGAGGAGAAAGCTAGTTATCAATATCCTTACTCGTAAACGAAAATCTAATGAAAAAACGATAGCTACAACTAGAGCCAAACCAAGCTCTATCCACTCACTGACCCCTTCCCAGAGCGGGTATCTGGTCCGACCGTCAAGCAGCGCTTCGACATAGTTTGCATGTATGAATACTCCACCGATGATCCCTACAGGAGTCATATAAGTATCTACCTTCCCTCCTCGCTCGTATGCCCATCGGCTCCATTCTCCTCCGACAATGACTATCCGATGGCTGAGCTGACATGACCGCATGGATGCTTCACTTGTTAATAAGTCTGTTGCAGATATCTGGCAGAACCTCTCTGCCTTTATGTAATCTGTGTATGGAAGGAAGCTTGACTGATCTGCTTTACTTGCACGGCCCCTAGAGGTCGCACGGGCGATAGAAAGAGCGAAAGAATCGATCTGGCAGTTGTTTCTTTGCTGATCGATGGGAGAATTAGAACTTTTGGTACATTCCTTCAATGGGAGACGCAACGCAACCCGCCGGAGATCATAAGGAAGGTTGATGTATCCGAACAGCACATTCTTGGGGTCAAAGGAGGTGCCAGAAAAAATCGCTGACTCGACCAAGTATTTGTCATCGCTTATATCTACAGTCACAGGTAGTACAACTTTTCGCCTTTTCGAGACCTCCCGCACGGCATCGATGAGTTCTTGAGTTTCTCTTTGGTATGCAGGGTGATCCTTGACGCCTCCGTCCGTCATCGGCGAACGTAGATCGAAGTCAAGCGCTATGACTTCCGCATCGGCTTTATCAAGCGCGTAGAGCAAGCGAGCAAGATATCTCCTATTGATTGGTGTGCGCTGGGCAAGTTCTTCGTCTTTGCCCCAATACTCTTTATCCCCAATAAGGACGAGATTGGTTCTTTCTGGCATTGATTCTCGCCAATTGAGTGAATTAAAAATGCGGTAGAGTTCATAGGTTTCTTCGATCCAAAAATCTAACTTGCCGAGCTGCTCGCCCACAAATATCCCAAAAAAAGCAACGAAGATAACAAAAAGCCAATGGAGTAGTCCTCGATCTCGAAGGTGTTCAACATGCCTCTTCCACTTCATGCGATTTCCTCCAGGACGATGGAATAGCTATGGTTAGATTGAGATCGCTGGAGTCTGCAGGGAAATAGGGGACGTTGCAATTTTTTAATCTAACGGTTATCTCACAATCTACACCGATAACGTGGGGAGTAGGAAAAAGGAAGGGCAGATCTTGCATTGCCACATCTGAAGCCGCTTCCCTTATAACCATTAAGCAAATACAGAACCGTAAGACTTGGTTCCTCTTCGCTCGCTCCCTTCTATTCGACTCTTTCCTCTCCCTAAGCGTTACTCGTCTCGTGGCGGATGTCCACCCGTGCCTGTCCAGAGAGCGCGGGCTGCCACGATGAGGGCATCGTTCAGCCTGAGCGCGGCGATGGTCGCGCGTCCGGTGGGCGTCTGGCCGATTATTTCTGTGTTGTCCGTGCTCCAGGAAACATGGTCATGCCAATGTTGCCGTCGAGGGTCAACGAGTGGAACCTCTGCGCTTGAGGCCGGAGGGATAGGGGACATTGTGGCTTTTGTGGCTTTCTGCTCAGGAAGAGAAGACACAGAGGCTGGAGGCTACGGGGAAGACGAGAAAACAAACCGCCTCCCCGATTCTCCGTCTCGTTGCCCGGGCGCCCCTTGTTCCCGTGGTCCCGTCACGTCTGTAAGATGTTCACCCCATAGTCAGAAAAAATCTTGTCATGGGTGACAACGACGAGGTTCTCGACCTGCGCCTGTGCGATCAGCATCCGATCAAACGGATCGCTATGGTGCGGAGGGAGTTTCCCCGCCACCAGAGCATGGTAAGCCGAAATCGGCAGCTCCACGAATCCATTGGCGGCAATCTCCTGGTCAATCCGTTCAGTGCCCGGCTCAAGTCTGCCGAGCTGCGCCTTAATCGTAATCTCCCAAATGGTCACGGCGCTCACATGGACTAGCGCCGTGGAATCGGCAATCGCTGTTCGCGCCTCTCGCCGCAGTTTCGGACTTTCATCAAGCCACCACAAAAAAGCGTGCGTGTCTAACAGGAGCCGGGTCACGCCCCCTCCCCCCGAAAGGCGGCGGCAAGGGCGTCGGGCAGCGGGGCAGCAAAATTGCGACCGATCTTGATTTTTCCCTTGAGGCGACCAGGCCGCCGCACCACCTCGCGAAAGGGCACGAGTTTAGCAAGGGGTTTCCCGCTTTTGGCGATAACGATTTCCTCCCCCGCTGCCACACGCTCCAGGAGTCGAGAGAGCTGAGTTTTTGCTTGATGAATATTGACTTGATCCATGGCCGTCCATCCTTAGTCAGGTGAACTAAGTTTAGTCCACTGAGAGAAGAGCAGCAAGCGCGACATTTTTCCTGCTCTCTCGCTCGCTAATTCCCCATTATTTTCCTGCTCCAGGGAACACTCAAATTTCCACCGGCACAGAAATCTGATTGACCACAGGTGTGTAAATGTCCACGTCTGTTTCTGGCGTGTGGATCGAGACGACCAGAGCATAGCGAGCAGCCCGATTCCAGCGGTTGTGCTTCGGGCGTTCTCTCCACCAGCCGATGACGGGAAAAACCCCGATCATACTTCGCTCGGCCAATTCAGCAGCCGTTCCGATCCAACGATCCGAGTGAATTGACCCTTTGCGCCGAAGATCTGCACCTAACAGCCACAAGTGGGAATCACTCTTTGTTGAAGGACCTGCTTCTTCCTCTTCGCGCGCCGCTGCACTCAGGCGCTTTCTGAAGTCATTCGGCGTTTCTGCTGGCGTATTCACATCAAATCGGAGTCCGTGAGAGGCATAACGATGGCGATTTTTCCATCCCCGTTCTCCGGGATTCGGCTCGATGAAATAGGACAGTGTTACGCGTAGTTCCACCGTTGCTTCTCTCAATTCGCGCAGAGCTTCAACCGGCCACGGTAACTGATGAAGCTTCATATCACGAGTGACGTACCGGCTGCTCTCGGGTTCTTTGTCAAAGGGTTGAAGACTCTCTTGCACAATCAGCGTGAGGGAATTCCTTGCACCCCAGAGGGCTTGCGCAATGCTGGGGACCCCATAGCCATTCGAACGGAGTAGGTTCCTCACGGCAGTTCGTGATGGTCGCGAAAATCTCCCTCCAGGCCACATTGCTTGAGTCCATTCAGCCGAGTGTACGATTAAGGCACGAATTGTCTCCGGCCAGAATTCTGGATACTCAGCCTGGATAATTGCTGCCATCCTTGCAGTCAGCGCCGTTGCTGCGCTGGTATCTCCCGTGGTTGTAAATAAGCGCTGGAGGAGATTCCAGTGAGTTGTTAGCAGTTGAAGACTGTCCACATAGTCCGGACTCCGCGTCGCTGGGTCTGTGGCCATGTTTCCCCCCTCCATACAAATGTCTGGTTTGAGTGGCCACTGCTCTTGCCACACAAGCGAAGTCGTACTCGCGGGGCTTAAATCTCC
>JACQEL010000692.1 GCA_016200595.1 Deltaproteobacteria bacterium | reverse complement strand
AGAGAAAATAGACTCGCTGGCCCTTAAGTTGTGACTGGTGCGATAACGGTTGTCTCTACACAGACAACACGGATATGCTCCTTTGACGACTTTCCCACCCTTTTGTGTACACTCAGCAGCGCTGCTGGCTTCTACCCAGCCCTGCCCTTTGCAAGAGTTCTTGCCCGCGCAAGAATGACCCTCGCCCGCGCAGCTGCCATGCCCCTGGCAGTCATTGAGCCCAGCACAGCGCACCTTCTCGCCACCTGCTTTGTCTGCTGCTTGCGCTACGAGACTGCCGCTCGTAATCAGAGTGGCAACCGCACTAGCGATAAGAATGCCTTTCCCAAGTGAATTCATCATTACACCTCCTCGATAAAAGATTGCGAGAAGCCCCGCTTATCTGAATAAATGCGGCAAAGCAAGAAAAAGTTTCACACCCACGAATTTTCTCAGAACGGCGCTTCCTCGCCGGCAAATTGATCAGGGTCAAAAATGAGCACTTTCACATGCATTCCCTTGGGCAGCAGTGCGAGTTCAGGCGGGCCAATCATTAACCCCTCTCCCAGGGACAATGAACTCAGCACCCCCGAACTCTGACTGCCGGTCGAGAGCACCTGGTAGTGTTCGTTCGTGCGTATGAGGCGACAGCGGACAAACTCGGTCAGACCCTTAGCTTTAGGAATGTCCTCTCCGACAGTTGCAGACACGACCGGTGGAAAGACTTTCTCCTGGCCCATCATCCGCCCCAGCGCTGGACGCACGTAGAGGTAAAAGCACACCAGCGCGGAGACCGGATTCCCGGGGAGACCGAAGTAGGGCCGCTCGCGTAGGAGCCCGAACGTCAGCGGTTTGCCCGGCCGCTGAGCGACTTGCCAGAACAAGCGCCGGATGCCTAATTCGTCCATGGCGGCTTTAACAAAGTCAAAGTCCCCAACCGAGACACCACCCGTCGAGAGCACAACATCATGGCGCACGGCTTCGTAGAGGGCCGCGCGGATCTCCGCCAGAGTGTCCCGCGCGATTTCTAACGGCACGGGCTGGCACCCAGCCTCCTGCACCGCTGCCGCCAAAGTATAAGCGTTCGAGTTGACAATCTGGCCAGGCTGTAGCGCTTCATCAACTTCCACCAGTTCATTTCCGGTACTCAGGATGGCGACGCGCGGGCGCTGGCGCACCATGACCGTACTCCGGCCCACCGAGGCAAGCAGCCCAATATCTGCCGGACGCAGCACGCGCCCCCTCTCCAGCACGACTTGGCCGCAGTGAATATCCTCACCACCAGCGCGGATGTGGGTTCCCGGACGTTCCTGACGCTTGATCCACACGCGGCCGTCCTGTTCTTCGGTATCCTCCACGCGAATCACCGTATCAGCGCCGGGAGGAATCACCGCGCCAGTCATGATTTTGCTTGCCGTTCCCGTAGTCACTGCTTGTGCCGGTACAGCTCCAGCCTGGATGATTTCAATCACATCCAACGCTACTGGCTGGTCGGCACTGGCATCCCGTAGATCGTCCCAGCGCACCGCATACCCGTCCATAGCTGAATTCGCGAAAGGAGGAACCTCACGCGCGGAATGTACTTCCTCAGCCAGCACACGGCCGACCGCCTGTAACAAGCCAATACGCTCACCACCGAGAGGAGAGATGGTATCAAGAATCAGTGTTAAGGCATCATGTACGGAAATCATAGGTACAGAGTAAGCGAACTAGTCTGTGATCGTCAACGTCCTAACCGCACAAAACGCAAAACCTGGAGCACACCTGAGAAGCCGAGCACTGACGCAGTGCCTGTCTGTTTTCTGCAAGTCGCTGGAAGAACGCGGAGTTTCTCCGGCTCGCTACTGCTTGCGGCTGCGTAGTCGTTCCTGCAGGCGTCGGTCTTTCTCCCGAGTGGATTCGGCAAGTTGTTCTTTGTATCTGACCAAGCGAGCGAAGAGATCCCCATCGGCGGTTGCGAGGATCTGTACCGCTAATAGCCCTGCATTGCGTCCGCCATCGATAGCTACCGTTGCTACCGGCACGCCCGCTGGCATCTGCACCATGGAGAGCAAAGAGTCATAGCCTTGCAGCGCTTTGCTCTTGATCGGCACGCCGATGACCGGCAGTGGAGTATGCGCTGCCACTACACCGGCCAGATGAGCGGCCCCACCAGCGCCAGCAATGAGTACCTTCAGGCCACGTTCATGGGCGGTTTTGGCATAGTCGGCAGTGTCATGAGGAGTCCGATGGGCCGAGAACACATGCATTTCACAGGTCACGCCAAACTCCTCACACGCGCGTGCAGCCTCTTCCATAACTTCCAAGTCCGAGTCGCTGCCCATGAGAATACCAACGCGAAGGGTCATAATCATCCTCTTTCTCTTTAGCAGGCTGCCGAAAAACGCTCCGTTCACCATTCGACACGCTCAGGGCGAACGGGGGTAGGTTTGAAACATTGGAGATGTTCCGTTCGTGCTGAGCCTGTCGAAGCACGAAAACCACTTTTTCAGCATCTCGTTAGATCTTTTCCCTTCTTCCTCTAGGAGGAAAGCTCCATCAGCCGGCGTGTTATTTCTTCTAGATGCACGCCACGCGATCCTTTCACTAGCACGAGTTGCGGGCCTGTCCAGTCGAGTATGGCTTCTCGCACGAAAGCCGCTGCGGCTTCCGCAACCGCAAAAGTATGGACCGGGACACTCGCCTCCGCGACCCTCTCGGCAATCAAACGTACATCTTCACCAACAGTGATTACCAGATCAGGACGCGGATCGAGAGCGACGAGTTCTTCGCCAATCTCAGCGTGGCGCCGCTGACTGAGCGCGCCCAGTTCCAACATATCGCCGAGGACCAAAATCAGCCGCTCACCCGCGGCTCGCACTTGCTGCACAGTCAGAAGTGCCTGCCGCATCGAGGCCGGATTCGCATTATAGCAATCGTCAAGAATAGTCAGTCGCCGCCCGGGGACCTCGATCACGGCCATCCGGCGCGGCGCACCGTGGGCAGTGTGCAAGGTCGTACATATTTCATCAAGGGGAAGGCCATACTCCAGAGCCACCGCGGCTGCCGCTACAGCAGCCAAGGCAAAATGACTACCGAGCAACTGGAGTTGGACTGTCCTTCTCTCAGCCGGGGTCTCCAGGGTGAAGCGTGTTCCCTGGCGCGAGACCTGGACCTCGGTCACACGATATTGATTTGTTGGTTTCTCACCAAAAGTGACGACCCGACAGCGAGCTAACCGTTGTACCGTCGCCAGCAAGGCGTCGTCATCCCCGTTCACTATGGCTACTCCGTCCGGCGGCAAAGCGGCGATCAGTTCAGCTTCTGCTTCGAGAACCCCGGCGAGATCCTTGAGCATTTCCGTATGCTCTTCAGCGATCGTGGTAATGACTCCGAGGTGAGGGCGCGCAATCCGGCAGAGAGTGGTCAGTTCGCCCGGCCCACTGGTCCCCAGTTCCAACACCATGACCTCAACATCCTCGTCCGCGCGTAGCAGAGTGAGGGGTACACCGATGTGGTTGTTGAGGTTGCCCTGTGTAGCCAGAGTCCTTTTAGCGCCCGCATAGAGTTGGGCAAGGAGTTCCTTGGTCGTCGTCTTGCCGTTGCTCCCAGCGATGCCGATAACCAGCGCATTCAGCCGATTGCGATGCCATGCGGCAAGATCTTGCAGAGCAAGCAAAGGGTCAGGTACGGCGATCCCGACTGCACTATCAGGCAATGAGGGAACCTTCTCCTGGATGAAGAAAAATCCGCTTGCACCCCGAGCAACAGCCTCGGACAGATAGGCATGGCCATCCACTCTGGTCCCAGGAAGAGGAACAAAGAGCGCGCCTGGGGTCACGGAACGCGAGTCGATGGTTACTGAAGTAAAAACGGCATCCGCACGGCCGCAGCTTAAGGTACCGCCAGTGGCGACACAGACATCCTGAGTGGTGAGTTTGACCGGCATTGCTTGCCAACTCTACCCAGGCTCTAATTACCCTGCAAGAAGGGAACTCCCATATGTCCCGTCTTAGATTTCACCAGGAGGGTCAATCGTGGCTACGCTCTCCCCTGCGCAAACTCCGCTCGCTGCTCGCCTAGCAGCCCTCTGTCAGCGTCTCGCTGAGGTCCAGGTGGATGCCTACCTGGTGCCGTCGTCAGATACCCATCTCAACGAATACGTTCCAGCCTACCAACGCCGCCGTGCGGCCATAAGCGGCTTTACCGGGTCGGCCGGAGATGCACTCATCTGTCCTGATGGCAGTCACCTGTTCGTAGACTCGCGCTACCACGTCCAGGCCGAGCATGAAGTCGATCCGACCCTGTTTCAGGTACATAAACTGGGTCTCGCAGGTGAGCCCACACTGGCGGAATGGTTGACGGAAATGGAGCGGCAGAAAGGCAGTCTACGGGTCGGATGTGACTGGACGTTCTGTCGCTGAGAAACTCACGGCTGTCCGAGAGCAGATGGAACGCGCTGGAGCTGAGGTGTTGATCCTCACGAAGCTAGACGAAATCGCCTGGCTCACCAACTTGCGCGGGAGCGACGTAGACCACAATCCGGTATTTGAAGCCTACCTGGTGCTTGAACGGCAACGTGCTATTTGCCTGACGCGCGTACCACCGGCGCAGGAGATTCAGGCGGCTCTGGCCTCGCACCTCACCTTTGCCCCTTACGGTGATTACGCGGACGTGGTGCATCAAGTCGCCAGCACGACCGCCACGACTGTCTGGCTTGATCCTTCCGGTACCACTATGGGGACGCGCCTGTTACTCCCCGAAGGGCAGCGGATACACAGTGAACGCAATCCCGTGGTGCTCCTCAAAGCACTCAAGAATGCCAGCGAAATAGCCAGCAGCCGCGCAGCCCATCAACATGCTGCGGCAGCGAAGATCCGCAGCCTCGCGCGACTCGACCACCTACGTGCCAGTGGGCAACCGGTGAGCGAGCGGGCTTATGCAGAGATACTACACGAGGAGTACAAACGAGAAGAGGGCTTTCGCGATCTCAGTTTCCCCACGATCTCCGCTGCAGGCGCCAACGGCGCTATCGTTCACTACAGCGGGGCGAATGCTGAGGTCATGTTACGTGACGGTCTGCTTTTTTTGATCGACTCCGGCACTCAGATGCTTGGCGGTACTACTGATGATACGCGTACAGTCAGCATTGGTACTCCTGCGGAGCGCCAGCAGCAGTTGTACACGGTCGTATTACGCTGTCATACCCAACTAGCCAAACAGAAGTTTCCTGAGGGGACTAGCGGCGTAGCCCTGGATGCTGTGGCACGCTCGGTTATATGGAATGCCGGGCTGGACTACGGCCATGGCACCGGCCATGGCGTGGGTGCCTTTTTGAACGTCCACGAAGGCCCTCAACGCTTGGCCACTCGCAGCAGCGAAGAACCCTTACAGGTGGGAATGATTGTTTCCAATGAACCCGGCTATTACGAACCCGGTTGGGGTGGCATCCGCCTCGAGAATCTCTACGTCGTCACGCCAGACGAGACGCTCCCTGCCCACCCGAGTGGGAAACGCTGGCTGCAATTGGAGTCTTTGACCCTCATTCCCTTCGACCACCGGCTGATCGACTGGACGCAGTTATCCGATACGGACCGTACCTGGCTGACGCGGTATCATCGGCAGGTGTGGGAAACCATCGGACCGATGTTGAGCGACACAGACCGTGCTTGGCTCCGTGCCGCGTGTGAGCCGTTTTTCTGATAACGGGTTTCAGTTGAGTTCGATCTATCTCTCTAGGCTCTGCCATGCCCAGGTTTTGTAGAGACGCCCCGCCGGGGCGTCTCTACGGGCTTCGCCAGCAATTGATCCTTGCCTGCCCCCGTGTCACCATGTCTTTGTGACCACGAAAGAACTGCAAGCCCGAGCTATTGTTCAGACTCTGCGTGACTATGGGTTTACCGCTTACCTGGCTGGCGGCTGTGTACGCGATAAGCTGCTTGGCGTTGAACCGAAAGACTTTGATGTCGCTACCAGCGCCCGAGCTACGGACGTCCAGAAGCTGTTCGCCCATACCCTCCCCGTGGGAGCGCAATTTGGTGTGGTGCTGGTCATGTACGATGGCAACCCGGTTGAAGTTGCCACCTTTCGCTCAGACGGTGTCTACCTCGATGGTCGGCACCCAGTGAGTGTACGCTTTAGCAACGCGCAGGAGGACGCACTCAGACGTGATTTCACTATTAACGGGATGTTTTATGATCCCGTTAGCGAACAGGTAATTGACTATGTTGGTGGTCGGCAGGACTTGGCTGCTGGCCTTATCCGCGCCGTCGGTGATCCGCAGGCCCGCTTCGCCGAAGATCGCCTGCGCATGCTGCGGGCGATACGTTTAGCGGCACGCTTGGAATTTACCATTGTGCCTGAGACTTTCGCTGCGATTCAGGATCTGGCGGAGACGATCGTGGACATCGCTTGGGAGCGGATCGGTGAGGAAGTAATCAAGATCCTCACTGAGGGAAAAGCCAGGCAAGCCTTCATCTTGCTATCCGAGTCTGGGCTGCTACAGGCTATTCTACCGGAGATTGAGGCGCTGCGCGGGGTCGAGCAATCACCGGATTTTCATCCTGAGGGTGACGTATACACGCATACGCTGTTGCTACTCGATAAGCTTGAGCAGCCGAGCGAGACTCTAGCCTTGGGCGCCTTATTACACGACGTGGCCAAACCGCTGTGCCGGGCGCAGCACGGTGAGCGCATAACATTCTATGGACATTGCGAAAAAGGGGCGGAGATGGCAGTGTCGATCTGTCAGCGCCTGAAGCGGTCACGCGCAACCTGGGAGCGAGTGGCATACCTGGTGAAGAATCACTTGCGCTTGCTCAGCGCAGCGGAGATGCGCCCAGCCACGCTCAAACGCTTTTTACGCGAGGAGGGGATCGAAGAGTTATTGGCATTAGCACGGATCGATGCCCTCTCTTCCAGCGGCGACTTACGTCCTTATGAGTTTTGCTGTCGTAAACTCGCCGAACTCGGCCCTGAGCAGATGACACCGCCGCGCTTGCTCAACGGTCATGATTTGATCGCTTTAGGTCTTCCGCCTGGGCCGGGCTTCAAAGAAATCCTCGATGCGGTAGAGGAAGCCCAGCTCGAAGGCCGGCTGCTGACCCGGGAAGATGCTCTCGCCTGGGTCCAGCACTACAGGCACAATGCATCCTGAAACAAGAGAGCTAGGGTATAAGGGGAGGGATTATGGCGCTTTTTCCTAAGGACACCAATTTCTACGACCTCTTTGAGCGCGGTGCAGCTAAAGTGCACGAAGGCGTGCAACTCCTCGAAGATCTCGTGACGAATTTCATCAACGTGCCGCTCAAGGCTAAACGGATCAAGGATGTAGAGCATGAGGCCGACTTGATCACGCATGAGACGGTGGCAAAGCTCAACAAGACCTTTGTTACCCCGCTTGACCGAGAGGACATTCACAACCTTATCAGCTCGCTCGACAATATCCTCGATCATGTTGAGGCTGCGGCAGATAAATTCTCCCTGTATCGCATTAGCGAGGTCAAGGCCGACGCGATCCTGCTCACCAACATCTTGTCACGCACCGTGCAGGAAGTGCGTAATACCGTCGAGCAGCTTCGTCATCTCAAGGGTGCGGATTCTGTCCTTCAGCATTGTATTGAGATCAACCGTCTCGAAAATGAAGGTGACTTCGTCTACCGTTCGGCTATTGCCAAACTCTTTGAAAAAGGCGATGACCCGCTCGAGGTTCTCAAGTGGAAAGAGGTCTATGAATCAATCGAGAATGCCATAGACAGTTGTGAGGATGTCGCCAATGTCATTGAAGGGGTGGCTTTGAAGAACAGTTAGGAGGAAGCTTTTAGCAATTAGCTCCTTAGCCAGACCAAGAACAGCTTGCTGGCGGGCACAGCCCGCCCTACAGGAGTACCCCTGGGGAACGTCAACTGACACACCAAGATGTGGATTTTCGGGTGCCACGGGTAGCTTGCTACCCGTGCTGTCCGGTCGCACTGGCGGACAAGCCGCCAGTGGCACACAAACAGTCAGAGCTTTTCTCCACTCCACATCTTGCGGTAGCTTTTCTATAGCTGCCTGTCAAAAAATCAGCGACAGCACCCGGTCGCTCAACATGTACGTGGCGGCGGCGATCAAAGCTGATCCAGGAATCGTAAATATCCACGCCCACACCACCGTGCGTGCCACTCCCCAGCGCACCGCCGAGAAGCGCCGGACCGCGCCGACACCAACAATCGCGCCGGTGATGGTGTGGGTAGTGCTTACCGGTATGCCCGCATAGGCAGTGCTCAGCAAGGTAATCGCCCCGGCCGTCTCGGCACAGAATCCTCCGACCGGCTGCAATTTGGTAATACGCATACCCATAGTGTGGACGATACGCCATCCGCCAGAGAGGGTACCAAGTGAAATCGCCGCGTGACAACTAAGAATGACCCAGTAGGGCACATAGAACGTCGAACCGAGGTACCCTGCATTAAAGAGCAGCAGCGCGATGATGCCCATAGTCTTCTGGGCGTCATTGGTGCCATGGCCTAAGCTGTACAGCGCTGAGGAAACAAGTTGCAGACGGCGAAAGTAGTGATCGACCCGGCCAGGCGTCGCCTGCCAAAAGAGATTGAGCACAATCACCATGAATGCCACCCCAAGGACTAAGCCCAAAACCGGGGAGAGGACAATGAAAATGGCGGTTTTTGTAAAGCCGCTGAGAATCACCGCGTTGAACCCAGCCTTAGCTACTGCCGCGCCGGCGAACCCGCCGATGAGCGCATGCGACGAACTGGTCGGCAAACCATAGACCCAGGTGATCAGATCCCACACGATGGCACCCATGAGTCCGCCAAAAAGGACATGCGCGTCCACCACGGCAGGATCAATCACGCCTTTGCCGACTGTAGTTGCCACTTGGACGCCAAAACCGAAAGCCGCAACAAAATTAAAAAACGCCGCCCAAATCACCGCCTGGAACGGGGAGAGCACACGGGTCGAGACCACTGTGGCGATCGAATTCGCCGCGTCGTGAAAGCCGTTAATAAAGTCAAAGATCAACGCGACGATAATGAGGAAGACAACAAGTTTCATGCCTACTCCTTTGGGGGCCTGCCTTCTTCTGCCGTACCAAAGGAGGAGAGTCAATCGGCTACAACCGACAATGGAAGCCCACTTTCAGAGGGAGGGGCAGAAAGAGGGAAAAAAAGCCGTACGGTCGTACCCTGGTTGAGCTGACTCTCGATCTGCAGAGACCCACCATGGGCTTGGACGATGTGCTTGACGATAGCGAGTCCGAGTCCGGTTCCCCCTAGCTCCCGGGAGCGCGCCTTGTCCACACGATAGAACCGCTGCGTCAGACGCGGGATCTCTGCCTGGGGAATTCCACAGCCAGTATCGGCAACCGCTACCTCTACCCACGCGCCTCCTAACTCGACTTCGGTTTCCCTCTCGCGTGAATTTTGCCTTTGAGATTCTCGACTTCGGACTTCGGACTTCGGACTCCGGACTGTCTTCGCCGTCACCGTTACCTTCCCGCCGACAGGTGTGTACTTGATGGCATTGTCAATAAGATTGAGCAGAACTTGCTGCAGACGGTCGCTGTCGCCATGCAGTATGGGGAGGTCTGACGGGAATTCCTGTACCAAGGTGACGTCGCCACGTTCGGCTTTGTCTTTGACGACTTCAAAGACTTCACTCGTCAACTCTGCAAGAGCAACCTCGTCACGGCGGAGTTCGACCGCCCCTAATTCCAGGTTCGACAGGATGAGTAAATCGTCGATCAGTCGGCTGAGTCGTTCGGAGTGCCGGTCGATAATGGTAAGGAATCGCACGGCTGTATCTGGGTCCTTGAGCGCACCATTGAGCAGAGTCTCCGCATAGCCTTTGATGGCCGTCAGAGGGGTACGCAGTTCGTGAGAGACATTAGCGACGAAGTCCGCCCGCACCGATTCTAATCTCTTCAGTTGTGTGAGATCGTGAAAGACCAGCACATACCCGCTGACCGTCGTCCCATCTTCGCTCACCTGCATGGCACTGACCGCTAAGTGGCGCTGCGTCTTTCCCTCAGTCTCGATCTCACGAGTCACTGGCGGGTCACTAGGCCGTCGGTTAGCGACCTCGCGCAGGAGTTCTTGTAACAGCGGATGACGAGAAAAGGCCTGCAGCGGTTTGCCACGCCAATCCTGGGTAGGGTGCAAACTGAACAAGTCTTGGGCCGCACGGTTACACAGGACAACATTACCAGTGGGATCAACCACTACCACTCCCTCGGCCATACTTTGCAGCACGGCTTCGAGCTTTTTCCCCTCACTCTGGAGGACTCGCGTCTGTTCATGATGGCGAGCGACGAGCCGCTGCAGTCCTCTTTCCACCGCGCCGACTTCGTCTTCATCCCATACCGGCAGAGAAGGAAGCAGATCCCGTTGCGGCGGGGCAGAGACAAACTCGTAAAGATTCTTGAGACGGTAGTGCAGGCGCAAGCCGATCAGGAAGGCGCCCAGCGGGGCAACAAGACCACACAAAAACAAACCGTACCAGAAGAAGGAAGAGTGGGCAAAAGCAGGAAGCTGAGAAAAAAGTAGGAAGCCAATAAGCGCACCAGTGGCGAGCAAAGGAAACAGGACGATGAGAAAAAGAACGCTATTCCGCCAAGGCATCCGGATTACATTTATAGCCCACCCCACGGACAGTGAGAATCATGGTGGGATTAGCATCGTCCCGTTCGATCCGCTGACGCAAACGACGGATGTGCACATCGACCGTGCGTGGTTCGACATACACGTCCTGTCCCCACACGAGATCGAGAATTTGGCTGCGGCTGAAGACCCGTTGTGGATATTGCAAGAAAAATTTGAGCAACTCGAACTCGCGCAACCCCAAGGTGATGGGCTGACCAGCGAGAGTGACCTCATAGGTATCGTAGTCGATACGCAACCGACCTTTCTCATAGACTTCGTGCGGACGATCCAGGACCGGACCGTACGCGCGGCGCAGGACCGCCTTCACCCGGGCTACCAATTCACGCGGGCTGAAGGGTTTGGTCACATAGTCGTCCGCTCCCATTTCCAGCCCTAAGACCTTATCGACCTCCGAAGCTCGAGCAGTAAGGATGAGGATCGGCAGACGCAACGTCTCCTCGCGGGCGCGCAATAATCGGCACACCTCGAGACCAGGCAAACCCGGCAGCATCAAATCGAGGATAATTAAAGCGGGGCGCTCTCGGGCCGCGAGCGTGAGCCCCAGTTCTCCGTCACTCGCTTCGACGACCGAGAAGCCTTCAATTTCCAGGTTGTAGCGTACCAAGTCACGGATGTCTTTTTCGTCTTCAACGATGAGAATTTTTCGTTTGGGTTCGATCAGCGGAGATTTCGGTTGAACCTGCGTTTCCATGTACTCTCTTATCTTTAGCGGTCAGCTCTCAGCCATCAGCTTTCAGCCTATTTTTCCTCTATCAGGCTGATTGCTGACCGCTGAGAGCTGAATACTTATCTTACACCGAGGTTGGCGGGGGCGACACGTGCCGAATGCTTTTCCCTTTGACCATGTAGATGACCATCTCGCCAATGTTGGTGGCATGATCGGCGATGCGCTCCAGGTACTTAGCCAAAAACAAGATACGGGTCGCCCGGCCGACGCTCTGGGGATCCTGCGCCATGTAAGACAGCATTTCGCTAAAAAGTTGGGCAGTAAGGTTGTCGATGAAGTCGTCCCGCTGACAGACCTGCAAGGCCAACTCCGTATCCTCCCGAACAAACGCATCAAGACTGTCGCGCAGCATTGACTGCGCCCAGTTAGCCATGCGTGGCAGATCTACGTAGGGTTTCAGGGGCGGTTCTTGATTCAGTTCGATGGCCCGTTCACAAATGTTCTGTGCCATGTCACCGATGCGCTCCAGGTCAGTCGTGATCTTCAGGCTGGTCATAATCAGACGCAGATCACGCCCGGCGGGTTGATGCAAGGCCAGCAGTCGTGTGCAGGTCTCGTCCACAGTCACATCAAGATAATTCACGGTGTGGTCGCGTTCGATGACCTCGCGGGCGAGAGGGGAGTTGCGATCCACCAGGGAAACCATCGCGTCACCGATCTGCTTTTCTACTAGTCCGCCCATCTCCAGGATCTTCGCCCGGAGTTGCTGCAGCTCTTCTTCATATAGTCGATCTGTATGTAACGGCATGGCATCCTCGTGTTTAGCCAAATCGGCCGGTAATGTAATCTTCTGTCTCTTGTTTCTCCGGGGTGGTGAAGAGTTTGTCGGTCTTGCCAAACTCTATCAACCGGCCCAGATACATAAAAGCCGTGAAATCAGAAACCCGCGCAGCTTGCTGCATGTTGTGGGTCACGATCACAATCGTGTAACGTTGCTTGAGCTCGTGGATGAGTTCCTCGATTTTAGCCGTGGCGATAGGATCTAGGGCAGAGCAGGGTTCGTCCATCAGCACGACCTCAGGCTCGACCGCGATGGTACGGGCGATACAGACGCGCTGATGCTGTCCCCCGGACAAAGCTAACGCACTCTCGTGTAAACGATCTTTGACCTCATCCCACAGTGCCGCACCTTTGAGACTGCGCTCGACAATCTCGTCGAGACGAGCCTTGTTTCTTATGCCTAAGATGCGTGGCCCGTAAGCGATATTTTCATAGATGGTCTTAGGAAACGGATTCGGTTTCTGAAAAACCATCCCCACCCGCTTGCGCAGCTCGGTGACATCAAGACTAGGATCGAGGATTTCCAGACCGCCGATGACGATACTCCCAGTGACTGTTACGCCATCGACCAGATCATTAAGGCGATTGAGACAACGTAGCAGTGTAGACTTTCCACACCCTGACGGGCCGATGAAGGCAGTCACCTGATTACGCCCGATGTCCAGATCGACATGATGGAGCGCCTGCTTACTCCCGTAGAAAAGGCACAGATCACGGATCGTGACCTCAATAGTATCAGATCCCTGGCTAGCCGTGGGGTCCTTGCCGTTTCCGTCTCCTAGACGGTGCGGCAAGGCCGAAGAACGATCAAGCGAATCCGCGTCCTGTCCCATAGTCATATCCCGTTCAAAACGTCCCGAAGCGTAACCTGCTGCGCAAACGATTGCGCACGAAGATGGCCGTGAGGTTGAGAAGTAGAATGATAGCGATCAACAGTAGCGTGGTGGTGAACACCATAGGTTTAGCCGCCTCGACGTTGGGTGACTGAAACCCGACGTCGTAAATGTGGAAACCCAGGTGCATGAACTTCCGCTCCAGGTGAAAAAACGGTGGGTGGGTATCGAGTGGTAAGGTCGGAGCAAGTTTCACTACTCCGGTGATCATCAATGGTGCAACTTCTCCCGCTCCTCTAGCCATGGCCAAGATCATGCCGGTGAGAATTCCCGGCAACGCGCCTGGCAACACGATCTTGCGAATAGTCTCCCATTTGGTCGCGCCCAGTGCCAGCGAGCCCTCGCGCCACTCACGCGGAATCGCAGCTAACGACTCTTCAGTGGCGACAATGACTACGGGCACGGTCATCAAAGCCAGAGTCAGGGCTGCCCAGAGAATGCCGCCCGTCCCGTAGGT